>NZ_JBJDRK010000003.1:0-132841 GCF_044987405.1 Microbacterium sp. ZW T2_14
CCGGGCCCTCGCCGGGGGCGAGCACCGCCGAGCGCACCGCCGAGAGGAAGCCGGCGAGGTAGGCGCCCTCGAGATCGTTGAGCGACGGCGGCGCGAGATCGACCCCCGCAGCGGACAGCGCCTCGTCGGCCGAACCGGTGGCCGCACCGGCGGGCGGCGGGCCCACTCGGCGCAGTGTCACCGCGGCGAACTTGAACTCGGGCTGGGCCGACAGCGGATCGACCGCGTCGTTGGTCACCGCGTTGACCGTCACATACTCGCCGTGCTCGTCGTTCCAGTGGAACGGCGCGAACAGGCCGCCGGGCTGCACGCGGTCGGTCAGCACCGCCGGTACGACGAAGCGGCCACGGCGCGAGGCGACCTCGACGAGGTCGCCCTCGGCGATCTCCTGGCGCTCGGCATCCACGGGGTGCACCTCGACGAACGGGCCGGGGTGCAGCTTCGCCAGCTTCGCGACGCGGCCCGTCTTCGTGAGGGTGTGCCAGTGGTGGGGAAGCCGGCCCGTGTTGAGCACCCACGGGTAGTCGTCGTCGGGCAGCTCGGCAGGCGGCAGGTGCGGGCGGGCGAGGAACTGCGCACGGCGCGAGGGCGTCGCGAAGGCGAGGCGCGGCACCGTGCCGTCGTCCTGGACGTGCAGCGACTGGCTGATCCCGTCGTTGAGATAGCGGATCGGATGCCGCGTCGCGGCGTCGTCCGGCGGCGCGGGCCATTGCACCGGGGTCTCGCGCAGCCGCTCGTACGTGACGCCGCGCAGGTCCCACCCGGTCTGCGGATTCCAGAACCGGCGGATCTCGTCGAAGACCTCGTCGCTCGAGGAGAAGTCGAACCCGGCGAACCCCATCGCGCGCGCCACCTGGCAGATGATGAGCCAATCAGGCTGGGCCTCTCCCGGGGCAGGCAGCACGTCGCGCACCAGCGTGAGCGTGCGATCGCTGTTGACCGTGACGCCGTCCGCCTCCACCCACAGCGTGGCGGGCAGCAGGATGTCGGCGTACGCGGTGGTCGCGGTCTCGGTGTAGACGTCCTGGGCGATGACGAGCTCGGCGTTCTCGAGCGCCTCGATCACCGTCTTGCGGTTCGCGACCGACGCGACGGGGTTGCTGCAGACGATCCACACCGCCTTGATCTCGCCCTCGGCGGCGCGGCGGAACATGTCGATGGTGCCGGCGCCGGATTCAGCGCGGATCGACCCGGGCTCGAGGCCCCAGACGTCTTCCACGAAGGCGCGGTCCGCTGGGCTGAACACGGCGCGCTGGCCCGGCAGACCGGGCCCCATGTAGCCCATCTCGCGCCCGCCCATCGCGTTGGGCTGACCGGTCAGCGAGAACGGCCCGCTACCCGGCCGGCAGATGGCGCCGGTGGCGAGATGGAGGTTGCAGATCGCGTTGGTCGACCACGTTCCGTGCGTGGACTGGTTGAGGCCCATCGTCCACAGCGTCATCCACTCGTCGGCCTCGCCGATCCAGCGGGCGGCGGTGCGGATGTCATCCTCGGCGAGTCCGGTGAGCTCCGCGACGCGGGCAGGCGGGTACTCGGCGAGCACCTCCGACATGTGCTCCCAGCCCTCGGTGTGGGCGGCGATGAACTCCTCATCGATGTCGCCCGCCTCCACTAGGAGGTGCAGGAGTCCGTTGAGAAGCGCCAGGTCGGTTCCCGGGGCGATCTGCAGGAAGAGATCGGCACGGTCGGCGGTCGTGGTCCGGCGGGGGTCGACGACGATCAGCTTGGCGCCCTGCTTGAGGCGGTCCGCCATCCGCAGGAACAGGATCGGATGGCAGTCGGCCGTGTTCGAGCCGATGACGAAGAAGAGGTCGGCGTGGTCGAAGTCCTCGTACGAACCGGGCGGTCCGTCCGCGCCGAGCGACTGCTTGTAGCCCGTCCCGGCCGACGCCATGCAGAGGCGGGAGTTCGACTCGATGTGGATGCCCCGGAGGGCGCCCTTCACGAGCTTGTTCGAGAGGTACTGCGCCTCCATGCTCATCTGCCCCGACACGTACATCGCTATGGCATCAGGCCCGTGCTCGTCGAGGATCGCGCGCAGGCGGGCCGCGGCATCCGTCACCGCATCCGCCAGCGCCACCGGCTCGGCCGGCTCGCCCCGCGCGGGACGCACATGCGCGGACGCCATGCGGCCGGGCGCGTGCATGAGCTCCGCGTGGGTGGCGCCCTTGGTGCACAGGCGCCCCGCGTTCGTGGGGTGGGAGCGGTCGCCCGCCACCTTGATGGCGAGCGGATGCCCCGCCCCGGCATCGGAGGTCGTCACCGAGATACCGCAGCCGACGCCGCAGTAGGAGCACACGGTGCGTACTTCGCCCATGCCTCGATGATCCGGGACGGACGTTCCGGGACGTTTCCCGCCGTGTTACCCGCAGATCACATCTGCTGCACGGGGGCCGCAGGCGCTGCGTGAGACCGTGTCAGTCGGTGGTGTCGGGGGTGCCGGACGTCGGCGCTTCAGCGCTCTGGTCGGCGTCGTCGGAGCTGTCGTCGGTGTCCTCGGAGCTGTCGTCGGACAGCTCCTCGAACAGCCCTGCGGGCGGGGTCACGATGACGCGGCCGCCGGCAACGTCGACCTCCGGCACGATCGCCTTGACGAAGGGCACCAGCACTTCCTCGTCGCGCACCTTGACGATCAGCAGATCCTGCGCCGGCATGTGGTCGACGCGGGCGACCTTGCCGATGACCTGGCCGTCGCGCACGACGTCGAGACCCACGAGCTGATGGTCGAACCAGGCGTCATCCTCGGTGGGCGTGGCCTCGAGATCCTGATCGACCCAGAGGATCGCACGGAGGAGCTCCTCGGCCGCTTCGCGATCGTCGACACCGTCGAAGAAGGCGACGGGGTGGCTGTTCATCCAGCGGAACTCGCGCACCGTGAGCGGCTTGCCGTGCCACGGCGACGACTCCGGGACCTGCAGGGTGAACGTGGCACCGGGGACGAAACGCCCCTCGGGATCGTCCGTGTACAGCTCGAGCTTGATGGCGCCCTTGAGTCCATGCGCCTTGACGAGGCGACCGACCCGCAGCTGCGTCTTGCCTGTCGGGGGAACGGCGTTCACGGGCTTGCGGGCGTCTGCGCCCGATCCCGCGGTGTTCTCGTCCGACACCTCAGTCGTCCGCGACGTCGACGCGCACCCGGCGTCCGTCGGCGAGAGCGGCGATGAGGGTGCGCAGGGCTTTGGCCGTGCGGCCGCCGCGCCCGATCACGCGACCCCGGTCCTCGGGGTGGACGTGCACTTCGAGCACGTCACCCCGGGGCGACGTGGACGAGTCGATGCGGACGTCGTCCGGGTGATCGACGATCCCCTTGACGACGTGTTCGAGCGCGGCGGCGAGCAACGGATTACTCTGCGGACTCGGCGGCGGCCTCGTCGGCAGGAGCCTCGGCCTTCTTCTCCGCCTTCGGCTTGACGACCGACTTCTTCGAGGAGTCGATCTCGAACGCGGGCTTCTCCTCGCGGGTCTTCACCGTGGAGACCGCGTCCTTGTCGCCCTTGAACTTGCCCCAGTCGCCGGTGAGCTTCAGCAGCGCGGTGACCTGCTCGGTCGGCTGCGCACCGACGCTCAGCCAGTACTGTGCACGCTCGGAGTCGACCTCGATGAACGAGGGCTCCTCGGTGGGGTGGTACTTGCCGATCTCTTCGATGACACGGCCGTCGCGCTTGGTGCGCGAGTCGGCCACGACGATGCGGTAGTAGGGCGCACGGATCTTGCCGAGGCGCTTGAGACGAATCTTGACAGCCACGATTCTCCTGAATGTGTGGAAAGTGAACGAACTGGTCGCCTGGGGAGTGGGGTGCACACCCGGCGGAAGCTCAGAAGGAGGACCGCCACGCCGGATAGAGGGTCGAGCGGGTGGTCCAGCCCTCTATTCTGCCAGATGACGGCGTGCGCCGCGAACCAGTCGGGTTCCCGAGCACCGCGCGGCGGAGCCGCCGGCCGCTTACCCGGAGACGGATGACGACGCGTGCGGCCGGTTCCTTCGAAGGCCGTGTGAACCATTCAGGCCCGAACGGACATTACAGGGTATGAACGATGACGACGCCGCCGATTGGAGGGCGCTCCTCGAGGGCGACTCCCTCGGCCTCGCGCGGCTGTTCGACCGTCACGAAGCACGGCTGTTCCGCCACGCCGTTCGGCTGCTCACCGCTCGGGAGGACGCCAAGGATGCGGTGACGATCGCGTTCTTCGAACTGTGGCGGCGACGCACCGCGGTGCGTCTGGTCGACGGGTCGCCGTTGCCCTGGCTGCTCAACACCGTGTCGAACACGGCGCGCAACCTCGAACGTTCTGCGCGCCGCTATCGGGTTCTTCTCGGACGCGCGCGCGACTCTGAGCCCGTCGCCGAAGTCCGGGCCGGCGATGAGACCGGCGTCCTGGCGGCGCTGCGTCGACTGCCCGAGAAGGAGCAGAGCGTCGTGGTGCTGACGATCATGCAGGGCTTTCCCGAGCACGAGGCCGCGACCGCGCTGGGCATCCCGATCGGGACCGTCAAGTCCCGGCTCTCGCGTGCGAAGGCACGGCTGCGCAGCGAGCTCGCGGGGATGGAGACGGCGCAATGAACGATGAGCTCACACCTCGCGAGCACGACGACATGAGGGACGTGCTGATCGCCGGCGCGCAGCGGATCCGGCCCGCAGGGTCGACTCGTACCCGCTGGGCAGCAGGGCTCGCCATGGTGCTCGTCGCCGGAACGATCGCCGCTGTCACATCGACCGCTTTCTACAGCGGGCGTCAGACCGACCCCGCTGCCGACCCGACTCCGACACCCACGTTGACCGAAGAGGTTCAGCCGACCCCGATACCGGGACCCGGCGAGGTGGTCCAGGTGCCCACCGGCGGCACGGTGACCCGGCTGCCTGCCGTCCTTGCGCCCGCCCCCGGGGCCTTCCTGACACTGCCACCGGACCCGGTGCTGACGGTGCGGGTACTTCTCGGAGCGGGCGCCTGGTTGGACGAGAACGGCATCGACTCCGGATCAGCGCAGGGATACCAGAGCGTCGGGGAGATACATCCCTGGACTGCGGAACGGCAGGACGGAAGCGGCCGGTGCCTTCTCATCAGGGCGAACTACGGCGGCGGGGGCTGGTCGGACGTCGTCTGCGAGGTGGACGGCGTGCCTCCCTCAGTGGTGCGTGAGGTCGACGGGCAGGGTCTGGTCTTCACGATCGGGGACGACGGCGTGGATGTCTACGCCGTACCTCGATGAACGGCAGTCGCGGCTGAGGTCCGGCGCGCGTGCGCGCGTGACAACGCGCGTTGCGAACCGGCCGGGTCGCGGCATCCGCATGCCAGACTGTGCCCATGACGGTGCCCTTCGCGACATCCGCCCGCTCGTCCGTCGGCATGGAGTGGGAGCTCATGCTCGCCGACACCGCGACGGGAGACCTCATCCCCCGTGCTCCCGACCTGCTCGCCGCACTCGAGGAACGCTCGAGTCTCGAGCGCTACACCGTCACCGGCGAACTGCTGACGAACACCGTCGAGGTGACGAGCGGCATCGGCGACACGGTCGCATCGGCCGTCGACGACATCGCCGACGCGATCGCGGAGTTACGCACCTTCACCGATCCCCACGGCATCGACCTGCTGTGCGCGGGCAGCCACCCGTTCGCCCAGTGGTACGACCAGAGCGTCACCGACAAGACCCGCTATCACAAGCTCATCGAGCGCACGCAGTGGTGGGGACGCAACATGATGATCTGGGGCATCCACATCCACGTGGGCGTCGAGGACGTCAACAAGGTCTTCCCCATCATCAATGCCCTCGCCGTGTACCTGCCCCACCTGCAGGCACTGTCGGCATCGAGCCCGTTCTGGGCGGGTGAGCGCACCGGCTATGCGTCCAACCGTGCCCTGGTCTTCCAGCAGCTGCCCACCGCCGGTCTGCCCTGGCCGCTGCAGGACTGGAGCGAGTTCGAGGGCTACCTCGACGACATGGTGGGAACGGGCGTCATGGAGGATGCGACCGAGGTGCGCTGGGACATCCGCCCGGCGCCCCGGTGGGGCACGATCGAGGTGCGTGCGTGCGACGGCATGTCGACGCTTCCCGAGCTCGCGGCGGTCTCCGCGCTGGTGCAGGTGCTGGTGGAGTACTTCTCGCGCCGGCTCGACGAGGGCCTTCCCCTCCAGACGATCCAGCCCTGGTTCATCCGCGAGAACAAGTGGCGCGCGGCGCGCTACGGTCTCGACGCGCGCGTCATCGTCGATCACCGCGGCACGCAGCGACTCGTCTCGGAGCACCTGCGCGAAACGCTGGCAGAGGTGGCGGACATCGCCGTGGAGCTCAAGTGCTCCCGCGAGCTCGCCGGGATCGAATCGATCCTGAGCGGCGGCGCGAGCTACTCGCGCCAGCTCGCGGTCGCGGATGCGGCAGACGGCGACCTGCGCGAGGTCGTCCGGCACCTGGTCGGCGAGTTCCGCTCCGGCCCGACACTGCGCGAGCACCTCGCGGCGCTCGGCCACTGACCCTGACAGCTGCGGAGCGACGGATGCCGCGGCCCGCGGCACCTGGTGGGCGCCGTCGTCAGCCGCGACCCAGCATCTTCTGCAGTTCGGCGAGGTCCGCCTCGGTCGGCGCGCCCTTCGCGCCGCCGCCGCCCAGCCCGAAGCCCGAGCCCGTGGGCGCCTGCGCGGCTTCGGTGAGGGCACCCGCGTTCTCGGCCGCGCGCTTGGCCGGGTTGCCCGAACGGGAGCCCTTCGCCTTCTGCTGCTTGCCGCGCTTGGACGAGGCGCCCGGCCGGCCTGCGCCGGGGATCGGGCCCATGCCGGGGATGTTGGGGACGCCACCGCGGGCGACCGTCTTCATCATCTTGGCCGCCTGGTCGAACCGCTGCACGAGCTGGTTGACGTCGGTCACCGTCATGCCCGAGCCGCGCGCGATGCGCAGCCGCCGAGAGCCGTTGAGCAGCTTCGTGTTGCGACGCTCGGCCGGGGTCATCGAGCGGATGATCGCCTCGGTGCGGTCGATCTCGCGCTCATCGAAGTCGTCGAGCTGCTGCTTCATCGAGCCCATGCCCGGCAGCATCCCGAGCATCTTCTTCATCGAGCCCATCTTGCGCATCTGCTGCATCTGGACGAGGAAGTCTTCGAGGGTGAACTGCTCGGTCGCGAGCTTCTCCGCGACCTTGAGCGCCTCTTCCTCGTCGAACGCCTGCTGCGCCTGCTCGATGAGGGTGAGGATGTCACCGAGGTCGAGGATGCGCGACGCCATGCGGTCCGGGTGGAACGCCTCGAGGTCGTCGAGTCCCTCGCCGGTGGACGCGAAGATGATGGGGCGGCCGGTGACAGAGGCCACCGAGAGGGCCGCACCACCGCGAGCGTCGCCGTCGAGCTTCGACAGCACGACGCCGGTGAAGTCGACGCCGTCCTGGAACGCCTTCGCCGTGTTGACGGCATCCTGTCCGATCATCGCGTCGATGACGAACAGCACCTCGTCGGGATCCGTCGCCTTGCGGATGTCGGCGGCCTGCTTCATGAGCTCGGCGTCGACGCCGAGGCGGCCGGCGGTGTCGATGATGACGACGTCGTGCTGCTGGCGGCGCGCGACCTCGACTCCGTCCTTCGCGACCTTGACCGGGTCGCCGGTGCCGTTGCCGGGCTCGGGAGCGTAGATGGCGGCGCCCGCGCGTTCGGCGACGACCTGCAGCTGGTTGACGGCGTTGGGGCGCTGGAGGTCGGCGGCGACGAGGAGCGGCGTGTGGCCGTCCTTCTCGAGCATCCTGGCGAGCTTGCCGGCGAAGGTCGTCTTACCGGAGCCCTGCAGACCGGCGAGCATGATCACCGTCGGCGGGTTCTTGGCGAACTGCAGCCGGCGCTGCTCGCCGCCCAGGATCGCCACGAGCTCCTCGTTGACGATCTGCACGACCTGCTGCGCCGGGTTCAGCGCCTTGCTCACCTCGTCGCCGAGGGCGCGCTCGCGCACCTTGGCGGTGAACTCCTTGACGACGGGCAGCGCCACGTCGGCGTCGAGCAGGGCGCGCCGGATCTCGCGGACGGTGCCGTCGACATCCGCGGGCGTGAGCTGCCCCTTCTTGCGGAGGTTGCGGAAGGTCTCGGTGAGCCGGTCGGAGAGGGTGCCGAAAGTCGCCATGATTCCCCGATTCTACGCGAGCGGATGCCGCGTGCCGCCGCTCCCCTGTTCTCATCCGGCCACGTCGACCCGGAGCACCGAGCGGAGCGCCTCCTTCGCCTTCGCGTACCGCCCGCGAGCGGTGGATGCCGGGATGCCGAGCACCTCGGCCGCCTCCGCGAGCGAGAACCTCTCCCAGTGGACGAGCCGCACGAGCTCGGCGAGATCGGGGTCGAGCCGTGCGATGGCGTCGCGGACCTCGGTACCCTCGTCGGCGGCCGGAGACGCGGCATCCGTTCCCGCCTGCCCGCGGATCCGATCGGCGAGCGCCCACCGCCGCCGCTCGCCCCGCGCGTGATTGAGGAGCGTCTTGCGGGCGATGCCGAACAGCCACATCCGCGCCCTCTCGGGATCGGAGGGCAGGTCGTCGACGCGACGCCAGGCGACGACCATCGTCTCGCCGAGAAGGTCGGGGGCATCGTCGAGGCCGGCGCGCCGCTGCAGATACGCAAGGAGATCTGCGGATGCCGCACCCAGCGTCGCGGTGAGATGCGCGTCGTCCCGCGTCACGAGCCGGCACCGGGGACGTAGGGCTCGCCGTCCTCGTCGAAGCACTGGATCTGGCCGCTGCGCGTGCTGTCGGCGAAGCGCGCGTCGTCGCGAGCGATACCGCGCGTCTCGAGCTCCTCACTCTCGAGATCGGAGACGACCAGATCCCAGAGAAGCCACTCCGTCGCCCACCGTCGATGCTGGGCCTCCTCGGGCGGAAGCGACTCCCATGTCTCACCCGGCTCGAGCATCAGAGTCATGTCGAAGTCGTGGTCCCGGATCGTCTGATCGAGGTGCGCCTTCGCGGCGGCCGGCACATCGGTGGTGCGGTACCAGTCTTCGAGGATCGCGTTCGCCTGGCCGACGAAGATCGGATCGGCACCACCTGCGAACGGAGAGAACCGCAGCTCGCAAGCGAACCCGCTGTCCATCGTGAACGACACCGCGCCCAGCGGATCCTGCGCCCATGGCGCCCACGGGAAACCGTCCGTCGCCGTGGCGACACCCGCACCGCCGATCAGCACCGCCGCGAGCGCGCCGGCCGCGATCCCCACCCGACGTCGTCGCCGTCGGCGCGGCACCTCGCGGGCTGCGGCAGCCACCATGGCGCGCAGCGCGGCATCGTCGGCCGTGCGGGTGACCGGCGCAGAGCGATCGAGCAGCTCGTCGAGCGGATCGGGGGTCATGGTGCCTCCAGTGTCGAGGGTGTTCTACCCCGTACCTGTCCACCAGACGGCGATGCGTCCACCACGGTGCTATTCCGTGGGGTCGAGCTCCTGGAAGAGCGTGAGCTGCAGGCCCGCGGGACCGCGCAGGCGCGCGTTGCGGGAGTTCCACGGTGTCACGCGCGCGGATGCCTCGATCTCGGCGCCGCCCTCATCGAGGCGTGCGACCGCGGCGTCGGTGTCGGCGACCTCGAGAGCCAGCCGGATGCGGTCGCTCGGTGCGTCGCCGTCGGTCTCGACCCGGTCGATGAACTCGACCTGCGCGGGATTGGCGATCTCGAGCGTCGCGCGGCCGGCGTCGAGGATCGCGACCCGCGCGCCGCCCTCGGCCTCGTAGGCCTCCGCCTGCGGCATGCCGACGACATCGCGATAGAACGCCAGCGTCTGCTCGAAGGCCGAGGCCTGCACCACCACGCGCAACTGGGCCACCTCCCCCACCGGGCCGTCAGACGACATCGGCGCCGCCGCATCTGCCGCGAGCGACAGGAAACGCGACAACGATGTGCGTCCGGCGCCGTCGTGCGCCCAGGCTTCGATCGCAGCGAGGACGGCACCGCCCCACGCGGCCCCTGCGACCTCGGCACTCAGGCGGTCGGCGCCGCCGCGCACCAAGCGTGACGACACCGCGCGCGCCACGCGTGCTCTTCGCAGCGCCGCGTCGCGCTCGTACTCCGCCTCGAGGCCCATCGCGACGGCGTTGACGATGCCGAGCGCGAGGCTGTCGGGCGCGAAGGAATCGGCGACGGCGAGGGTCTCGCGGCGGACGACGGCCGCGGCATCCGTTCCGCCATCACTCGACAACCGCTGCTCGAACACCGCGAGGCGCTCGTCGAGGCCGGACCACAGGACGTCGGACTTCGACGAGAAGTAGTTGAAGAAGCTCGAACGGCTGACGCCGGCGCGGCTCGCGATGTCGATGATCGAGGTCTGCTCGTAGCCCTGCTCGAGGAAGAGCTCGCACGCCGCTTCGGCGATGGTCTCGCGGGAGGACGCCTTGGGCCGTCCTGCGCGGGGCTCGGTGGACATGAAGCCACCTTAGAGCCGGCCGGCCTGCGACACGAAGGCATTGCGGTGCGACAGGGCCGGCGCAGATCGCCACCGAGGTATGTATTGTTGGACGCGGTTCATCAATCGCCACGAGCGAACGACTGAGGAGTGCGATGCTCGACATCCAGACCGTCGGCCTATCCCCCGACTACGTGCCGTACCTCGATGGCTGGGCGCTGCAGCGCAGCATCCACGCCGATGTCGTGGCCGATACGCGCCCCGACACTCTCCTGCTGCTCGAGCACGAGCCGGTGTACACAGCGGGCGCACGAACCGCCAGACACGAGCGGCCGACGGACGGCACGCCCGTGGTGGATGTCGATCGGGGCGGCAAGATCACCTGGCACGGACCCGGTCAGCTCGTGGGCTACCCCATCGTGCGGCTTCGCGAGCCGGTGGACGTCGTCGCCCATGTGCGGCGGATCGAGCACCTCCTGATCGACGTTCTGCGCCGGTTCGACATCGAGGGCTACCGCGTCGAGGGCCGCAGCGGCGTCTGGGTGCGCCGCCCGCTCGGCGAAGACAAGGTCGCGGCGATCGGCGTGCGCGTCCAGCGGGGCGTGACCATGCACGGATTCGCGCTCAACTGCGACAACTCCCTCGCCGGCTTCCGCGGCATCATCCCCTGTGGGATCACGGATGCCGGAGTCACGACGATCAGCGAGGTCGCAGGCGCCGAGATCGCCCCCCGGGATGTCGTCGACACGGTGAGCCACGTGTTCACCGAGGACTTCGCGGCGGTGCCCGCATGAGCGCCTGCGGCACCGGCGGCACGACCGGCCAGGACGCCGGCGCCGCTCCGGCATCAGGCCCCGACGGACGCAAGCTCCTGCGCCTCGAGGTGCGCAACGCGCAGACGCCCATCGAGCGCAAGCCCGAGTGGATCAAGACCAAGGCCAAGATGGGTCCCGAGTATCAGGCGCTGCACTCCCTCGTGAAGAGCGAAGAGCTGCATACCGTCTGCCAGGAAGCCGGCTGCCCGAACATCTACGAGTGCTGGGAGGACCGCGAGGCCACGTTCCTCATCGGGGGGTCCCAGTGCACCCGCCGCTGCGACTTCTGCCAGATCGACACCGGCAAGCCGGCCGACTACGACACCGATGAGCCTCGTCGCGTCGCCGACAGCGTCGTGCGCATGAACCTGCGCTACGCGACGGTGACCGGTGTCGCCCGCGACGACCTGGCCGACGGCGGAGCGTGGCTGCACGCCGAGACGGTGCGGCAGATCCACGCCATGAATCCCGGCACGGGCGTGGAGATCCTCGCGACCGACTTCAACGGCGACCCTGCCCTGCTGGGCGAGGTGTTCGACAGCCGCCCCGAGGTCTTCGCGCACAACGTCGAGACCGTGCCCCGCATCTTCAAGCGGATCCGGCCGGCCTTCCGCTACGAGCGCTCGCTCGACGTCCTGACCCAGGCCCGGGACGCCGGACTCATCACCAAGTCGAACCTCATCCTGGGCATGGGTGAAGAGCCCGAAGAGGTCGTGCAGGCGCTGGAAGACCTCCACGCGGCCGGCACCGACATCATCACGATCACGCAGTACCTCCGGCCGTCACCCCGTCACCTTCCCGTCGCCCGCTGGGTGAAGCCGCAGGAGTTCGTCGAGTTCAAGGACGAGGCGGAGCGCATCGGCTTCCTCGGCGTGCTCGCGGGACCGCTCGTGCGCTCGTCGTACCGCGCAGGACGTCTGTGGGCGCAGTCGATGCTGTCCAAGGGCCGCGACATCCCGGCGCATCTCGCGCACATCGCGGAGGACGTGCACGTCGACCGCGGCTTCGCGCAGGCCGTCTGATCCGCGGCGGTCTGACGGTGGCGGTCAGTCTGCGCTCGTCACCGACAGCACCGCGCCACCCGAGTCGAGGTTGACGAGCAGCACATCGTCGGTCGCGTCGGGGTCGAGCGCGTATTCCAGCACGGCGAAGGGGTCCGAGCCGCCGTGCTCATCAGCGAGGATCGTCATGCTCATGAGCTGCAGGGAGCGGATCACATCGATCTGGATGTCTCCGGAGATGTCGACGAGCGTGTCTTCGAGCGCCTCCCCCAGCGCCTCCTGCTGCTGCAGGATGTACTCGGTCACCTCGCTGGTGCGATCGTTCAGTTCGTCGACCATCGAATTGCGGGCACTCCGGTCGATGTCTTCGAGCGACGCGATGAGCGCGGCCGCCACGTCGAGCGCCGCTTCCGACACATCGTCCTGGTCGGGCGCCGTCAGGTCGACGGTGACCGACTGGTCGCCCAACTCCACGTTCTCCGACCAGAAGATCGATCCGTCAGGCCCCGATTCGAGGAGTCCGAAGTAGTCGTGCTCGATCGCCATTCCCCCATGAAACCGCACGGAGCGCGTCGGCGATAGCCCGAACACGGCATGGCGCGGATTCGGTCCGCCGCGGCGGCGGAATCAGTCCACGAGGGATGCCGCGAACACGTGCGGCGTGAAGCCGGTGAGGTCGCCGATGCCCTCGCCCTGACCCAGCAGCTTCACCGGAATCCCGGTGCGCTCCTGCACGGCCAGAACGAATCCACCCTTGGCGGAGCCGTCGAGCTTCGTCAGCACGAGCCCGGTCACGCCGGCATGCTCGAGGAACGCCTGCGCCTGCATGACCCCGTTCTGCCCGGTGGTCGCATCGAGCACCAGCAGCACCTCGCTGATCGGCGCCTGCTTCTCGATGACGCGGCGGATCTTGCTGAGCTCGTCCATCAGGCCGCCCTTGGTGTGCAGGCGCCCCGCCGTGTCCACCAGCACGATCTCGGTGCCGGTGCTCTTGGCGTACTCGATGGTCTGAAAGGCGACGGATGCCGGATCCTGGCCCTCCTGCTGGGGGCGCACGATCGCGGCCCCGCCTCGCTCGGCCCAGGTCGCCAGCTGGTCGACCGCCGCGGCCCGGAAGGTGTCGGCCGCGCCGACGACGACCGATCGCCCGTAGCGCTGCAGGAACTTCGCGAACTTGCCGATCGTCGTGGTCTTGCCGACCCCGTTCACACCGACGACCAGCACGACGGCCGGCCGCTCCGTGAGGCGCAGAGTGGTGTCGAACTTCGCGAAGTGCTCCTCCAGCGTCTCCTTGAGCATCCGCTGGAGGTCGCGCGGGTCGGTCGTGCGGTACCGCTCGACCTTGGCGCGCAGCTCATCGATGATGCGCTCGGTGATGTCCGGGCCGAAGTCCGCCGTCAGCAGCGCGGTCTCGAGGTCGTCCCAGGTGGTCTCGTCGATCGTGGGCTTGACGAACATGCCGCGCAGCGCGCGGCCGAGCGACCAGGAGCTCTCTGCCATCCCCCCAGCCTAAGTGCCGGACACCGTCAGTCCGACGCGGGAGCCACCGCGATGCCGACGTACTCGTCCAGCAGGCCCGTGACCTGGGTGCCGATGTCCTGACCGGCCGGGCACTCCACGTTGACGACCAGTGAGGTGCCCAGCGCCCCGAAGGTGCGACCGAACTCGCTCCAGCTCGCGTCGTCGCCCCCTGCCCCGCCGCTGCCCCCGACCATGCGGATCTCGACCGTGCCCTCCTGGGTCGTCTGGGCGACGTGATCATCGGACGCGTTCGCACTGACGTCGGCCGGCGTCACTCCGGGGATCTGTGTGCTCAGCACCGCGGCGAGCATGTTGTCGGTGCTCGCGCGGTCGTCCGCGCCGAGTTCGAGATCGGTGATGGCCCCTTGATAGAACGCAATCGTGCACTGGGTCTGTCCATCGAGGTACGCCCAGCTGCCGTTGCCGTCGTCCGGCGACGACACCGCGAATCGTTCGTCGGCGGCCATCAGCCGGTCGTCCCAGCCGACGACCCAGAGTGCGGGATCCAGGTCCGCACCGGCCTCGAACGTGATGTCGGTGGGGGGCTCGCCGTCTGCCTCCGTCGGCTCCGGTGTCGCCGCGTCGGACGCGGATTCCGTGGGCTCCGGCGTGGCGCGCCGGGCACCGGACACATCGGGCGTGCACGCGGTCAAGAGGAATGCCGCGAGGACGACGCCCGCCGCCGCCGCAGGCGCTGAGGTCTGCATACGCCGAACGCTACTCCTCCGGCCGCAGGCGCGCGGTTGCTGCCCCTGCGGCGGTGGATGGCGTTCAGGAGGCGGCACGCTCCACGATCCGCTGCCCCACGACCGCCGACACGCCGTCCTGCCGCATCGACACCCCGTACAGCGCGTCCGCGATCTCCATCGTGCGCTTCTGGTGCGTGATGACGATGAGCTGGCTGGACGCCCGCAGCTGCTCGAAGACCCCGAGAAGGCGGCCGAGGTTGGCGTCGTCGAGCGCTGCCTCGACCTCGTCCAGGATGTAGAAGGGACTCGGCCGGGCCTTGAAGATCGCCGTCAGCAGCGCGACCGCGGCGAGCGAACGCTCTCCGCCGGAGAGGAGTGAGAGCCGCTCGATCTTCTTGCCCACCGGACGCACCGCGACTTCGATCCCCGTGGTCAGCGGTGACTCGGGATCGGTCAGCGAGATCGATCCGGTTCCGCCCGGGAACAGGATGGGGAACACCTCCCCGAACGCCACCTTCGTGTCTTCGAACGCCGCGAGGAAGATCGACTGCATCCGTTCGTCGAGTTCCTCGATGATCGTCAGCAGGTCCTTGCGGGTCTGGGTGAGGTCGGCGAGCTGCTCCGTCATGAACCTGTGACGCTGCTCGAGGGCTTCGAACTCCTCCAGCGCCAGCGGATTGACGCGTCCGAGCTGCGCGAGCTTGCGTTCGGCCTCCTGCAGCCGCCGGCGCTGCTGCGCACGGTCGTACGGAACAGTGCGCACGGCGGCGGCGTCTCCGTGACCGTCAGGATCCGCGGCCTCGACGTCGGGCCGGGCGGACTCGACGTCTGCAGCAACGGGAACGGGCTGGTCCGGACCATATTCCGAAATCAGAATGTCTTCACCGAGTCCCAGCTCGGATTGCACGCGTTCCAGCAGACCTCCCACGTGCAGCCGCTTCTCGTGGATCTGCAGCTCGAGGGTGTGCACGCTCTCGGTGAGCCCGGCCAGCCTCTCGCGCACGGCGCTCTCCTGCGCACGCAGCTCACCGAGTTCGGTGGTCACCGCCGTGCGCTCGGACTCTGCGGCGGCGAGCTCGGCTCGCGCCTGCGCCAGTGAGCGGTCGACGGAGTCGATGACGGCGGGCAGCTGGCCGGCCACGCCGGCGGCGATCTCGCGCTGTGCCCTGCGCACGACGGCGCGTCGCGCGGCCTCAGCGGCGGCCTCCCGCTCCCGCTCGCGCTGGCGTTCGAGTCCGACCACACGCGCCTCTCCGGCGCGGATGCGCTCACGCAGGGTCTCGACATCCAATCGCGCACGCATCTCGGCGTCACGCGCCGCTTCGAGCTCGGCAAGCATGCCCTCGCGCGCAGACGCATCGAGGATCGGTCGCGGGGCTTCGAGCGCCGCCGTCAGCTGATCCTCGGCGGAGCGTGCCGAGCCCTCCGCCTCCTCGACCGCGGCCGCCGCCTGCTCGACGCCGGCAGCGAGCCGGTCGCACTCGGCAACGGCAGCCTCGTGGCGCACCGTGGCGCGATTGACCTGCTCCGCGTGGGCGGCGAGGGCGGCATCGTGCTCGCGGAGGGTGGCGAGCGTCGTCTTGGTGCGTTGGCGCGCGGACTCGAGCCCGCGGGTCGCGTCGCCGAGCGCCTCCCGCAGCGACTCCGCCACGACGGTGATCTCATCGCGGCGTTCGGCTGCGGCATCCCGTTCCGCGGCAAGCTCCAGCCGAGAACGAGACGAACCGGCACCCGCCCGGAGCGAGTACTCGGTGTAGACCTCACCACGGCGGGTCACCAGCGTCAGCGGGCCGCCGAGTCCGGCGTCCGCCAGCCGGGGCCCGGCTTCTCGCGCGGTCTCGAGGTCGTCGACGACCACCACGTACGACAGCAGCCCGAGCACGCCCTCAGGGGCGGTCACCACGTCGCGCGCCGGAACCACGCCGCGAAGCTCGGGAAACGCCGGCGGGCTCGTGACGGCCTCCGCGATGACGATGTCGACCATGCCGGCCTCGGCCTCGCGTGCCGCTCCCGCCACGGCGAAGGCGCTCGCACGGTCGTCGACGAGCACACCTTCGGCGATGGGACCCAGGACCGCGGCGATGGCCGCCTCGAACCCGGGCTTGACCTGCACCGCGTCGCCGACGAGTCCCCGCACGCCCTCGCGACCTTGCGCGATCAGCGCGGAGGCGCCGTTCTTCACGTCGAGCGCCCGGCTCAGCGCGGCCGTCTGGGCGGTCAGCGCCTCACGCTCGCGCTCTGCCGCATGCAGGCGTTCGCGCAGCGTCGACACCGACGCCTCGGCGTCTGCGGCGTCGCGCTGCGCGCGCTCGTAGGCGGCCGCGTGGTCGGCCGTCGACGCGTCCGGCACGACGTCGGGGTCGACCCCGGCGAGGACCTGCTCGGTCTCGGCGCGGCGTGCGAGCGCGGCGTCCAGCGCCTTCTGCTGGCGTTCGACGGCGGTGCGCACGGCGGCGAGTGCGGATGCCGCGGCCTCGGCCGTCCCCCGCAGCGCCGTGATCCGCATGTCGTGCTCCGAGACGAGCGCGCTCTGGGCGGCGATGTCGGCGTCGAGGGCATCGAGTTCGGCACGGGCGCGCACCACGTCGCGGGCGGCCGCCGCCGCCGCGTCCTGCGAGGCGCCGAGGCCATCCGAGACGGCGTCGATCTCGGCACGCGCCTCGTCGATCATCGCCTGCGACACCGTGGTGAACTCGATCCGCTCCTCGTCCTCGGCATCGCCGAGCAGCGCGAGTCTCTGGCCCGCCAAGGCGTAGAGGCCGCGGAGGCGCTCCTGCACCCGTTCGAGCCCGTGTGCCACGCGCCGCGCAGCATCCACGTTCTCGGAGCGCTGGTCGGTCTCGAGCTGCTCGATGCGCGCGCGGGCGTTGTCGAGACTGTCCTGCAGCACCATCCGCTCGGCGTGGCGCTCCTGCTCGCTCTGCGCGTGCGATGCGAGCTCGGCCCGCAGCCCCGAGATCTCGTCGGCGAAGAGCCGCGCCTTCGCATCGCGCACCACGGCGGCGATGGTCGCCGCCTCCCGCGCGATCTCGGCCTGCCGGCCCAGCGGCTTCAGCTGTCGGCGCAGCTCGCCGGCGAGGTCGCTCAGTCGTGTGAGGTTCGCCTCCATCGCATCGAGCTTGCGGAGCGTCTTCTCCTTGCGACGGCGGTGCTTGAGGATGCCGGCGGCCTCCTCGATGAAGCCCCGACGGTCTTCCGGGGTCGCCTGCAGAACGCTGTCGAGCCGCCCCTGACCGACGATCACGTGCATCTCGCGACCCAGGCCGGAGTCGCTGAGCAGCTCCTGGACGTCGAGCAGCCGGCAGGGTTCGCCGTTGATGGCGTACTCGCTCGAGCCGTTGCGGAACAGCGTGCGACTGATCGTCACCTCGGCGTACTCGATCGGCAGCGCCCCATCGCTGTTGTCGATGGTGAGCTGCACCTCTGCACGCCCGAGCGGCCCGCGCGTCGCGGTGCCGGCGAAGATGACGTCTTCCATCTTGCCGCCGCGAAGCGTCTTGGCCCCCTGCTCCCCCATCACCCACGCGAGGGCGTCGACCACGTTCGACTTGCCCGAGCCGTTGGGACCGACGATGCAGGTCACTCCGGGCTCGAGTGCGAAGGTCGTCGGCTGGGCGAACGACTTGAACCCTTTGAGCGTCAGGCTCTTCAGGTGCATGGATCCGCCCCCACCCGGTCGATTACCCGCCTACGCTACCGGAGCGCAGCGCTCCGACCCGGCAGACGGGCCGCGGAGATCGGATGCCGCGACACGCCATGCGGACACCGAATCTGCGAATTCGCTTGACGCAGGACTCCGGCTAGCGGTAACGTCACTCTCCGCGTCTGAAGTCGAGAAAGGAGGTCCCCCGATGATGCTGATGAACCCCACTGGAATCGCCGCCCGTGATGGCGGAGCGATTCGTGCCGTCGCGTCGGGGACCCTCTCCTTCGGCGCGGTACTGAGCGGCCGCTTCCCCGCCGCCATCTGATCCCCGCAGGGGACGAGTCTGCCCGCTTCCGGGCGACATCCGTCTGCTGCGCCGCATCCGCTTCGCGGTGCTGAGCGCGCGTCCCCTACTTCCGTCCCGTCGTGCTGCGGCATGACATCCCCGCCTCCGGCGCCTGCCGAGGCATCCCTTTCACAACCGGAAAGAGCAATCATGAATACCCTTCTTGCGCCGCAGCGCCCATCGGGCCTCCCCGATACGCTGCGGCTCCCGAGCCGCGACACCCGGACCTCGCCCCTGGACCGCCTCGCCCTCCATCTGGGTCTGAGGCTCCTCCTCTGGAGCACCCGCACACCGCGACTCGCGGATGACCGCACTCGGCACGCCCACGCGTACCGACACCAGGAGGCGACCGCGCAGCGTGAGCTCGCCTACCTCCGCGAGGCCAGCCTCGCGCCACGGCCGTGATGGCCCTCGGGTCCGCCGCCCCCGTCGGGCGGCGGACCCCCACCACTCATTCCTTCCGAGACCAAGGACGCACTGACATGACCACCATCACGGGGCTGGAGTTCCGGCCCCTCGTCATACCCGACTCGATCGACACTCCGGACGCCGCCGACTTCCGCGAGATGGTCCGGGTACGCAACATCATCTACCGCGAGATCTCCGGTCATGACGACCACCGCATCGCGGCCGACGAGCTGCTCCCCCATTACCGCCCCACCGAGTACCAGACCCGCCGGTCGTGGGTCGTCGTCGACGACGGGGCCATCATCGGCCGGGTCGGCGTCGACATGCCTCAGGAGGACGGGTCGAAGGAGGCATTCTGGCTGATCGAGCTGCTGCGCGACACGTGGGGTCGCGGGATCGGCTCGGCCGCCTATGACCTCGTCGAGCGCACCGCTCGCGAGTTCGGCCGCAGCGTGCTGCAGTCGTGGGCCGAGCACCCGGCCGCGCCGGGTCCCCAACTGGCACCGCCCACCGGTTTCGGCGAGATCCCTCGTGACCACATCGCGCGGTTCTACCTGCGACAGGGCTACACGCTCGAGCAGGTGGAGCGCAACAGTGCCTTCGATCTCACCGGCTCGTTCGCCGGCGTCGAGCGACTGCTGGCGGAGGCACAGGCGGCGTCGCCGGCCTATCGCGTCGTGCAGTGGTTCGCGCCGACGCCGGAGGAATATGCGCCGGGGTACGCCTGGATGAAGTCGCGGATGTCGACCGATGCACCCTCTGCCGCCCTGGACTTCGCAGAGGAGACGTGGGACACGGCCCGCATCGCAGAGCACGACGCGAGATACACCTCCGCAGGACGCACCATCCAGGTCACGGCGGCGCAGCACATCGGGACCGGCGAGCTGTGCGCCTTCAACGAGCTGGTGATCGGAAAGGATCGCGGTGAGCCGTCCCACCAGGAGGACACCCTCGTCCTCAAGGAGCATCGCGGGCACAAGCTCGGCACGCTCGTGAAATGCGCCGGGCTGCTGTCCTGGCGCGACGTGGCGCCCGCTTCCGCGCGCGTCATCACCTACAACGCAGAGGAGAACCGACCCATGCTGGACATCAACGAAGCCATCGGCTTCGCGCCGATCGCGTACGTGGGCGCGTGGAAGAAGGTGCTCGATGACTGACCTCACCGATACCCGCATCGTGACGGTCGAGCGCATCCCCATCCCCGAGACAGCGGACGCGCCGGACGCCGGGATCTTCCTCGAGATGGTGCGGATCGCCAACGCGGTCTGCCTCGAGGACGCGGGTCACGACTACCTCCGTGAGGAGCCCGCCGAAGTACTCGGGCTCTGGCAGGACCAGCAGGACTGGACCCAGCTCGGCTTCGCAGCCATACGCGGCGACGAGGTTCTGGGCGCTGTGAAGATCGTCATCGCGAACGAGCCGGAGACGAGCAGCGTCGAGTTCGACCTCATGGTCGATCCGCCTCATCGCGGGCAGGGCCTCGAGGAGCTCCTCCTCGCCGAGGTCGAGCGCGAGGCCCGCGACCGCGGCCTCGGCACGATCCAGACCTGGACGCTGCATCGACCGCAGTCCACGGGCGCGCGCGTTGAGCCGTCCACCGGGTGGGGCTCGATTCCAGCGGACGATGCGCAGACCCGATTCCAGCTCGCGAGCGGCTTCACCCTGGAGCAGGTCGAGCGCAACAGCGTGTTCGATCTCACCGGCGACTTCGCCGTCGTCGAGCGCATGCTCGCCGAGGCGGAGGAGTTCGCGGGCGAGGACTACCGCTCACTCCAGTGGACGTCGCCGACGCCCCCCGAACACGTCGACGGGTTCGCACACGTCATCTCGCGCATGTCGACGGACGCACCCGCGGGAGGTCTCGTCGTCGAGGAGCAGCACTGGGATGCCGCGCGCGTCAAGCGTCGCGACGCCCGGTTGAAGGCGCAGGGGCTCACCGTCTCCGTGGCCGCCGTGCTGCACGTGCCCACCGGGCGGATCGCCGCGTACAACGAGCTGGCAATCGGTGAGGACCGTGCCGGGGCGACTCAGCAGTTCGGCACGCTCGTCGTGAAGGAGCACCGCGGCCGTCGCCTCGGCACGATCGTGAAGTGCGCCAACCTGCTGCGGTGGCGAGAGATCGCCCCCGGATCGCCGCGGGTCTCCACGTTCAATGCCGAGGAGAACCGCCACATGCTCGACATCAACGAGACGATCGGGTTCGTGCCGGCATCGTACGCCGGTGCGTGGAAGAAGGTTCTCACGTCGTGATCCGGCCGGCAGCCGCTGCGCGCTCCGGGCTCAGGGGGTCGTCGGGCGCGGGCGCGGCATCCGCTGGCAGTGCGGGCAGAAGTGGCTCGAGCGATTCGTGAACGACACGCGCACGATCGGACGGCCGCATCGGGGGCACGGTTCCCCGGTGCGGCCGTACGCATTCAAGGAGTGCGCGAAGTAGCCGGCCTGACCGTTCACATTGACGTACTGCGCGTCGAAGCTCGTGCCGCCCTCGGCCAGCGCCTTGTCGAGCACCTGGCGCACCTCTCCGAGGAGACGGTCGACCGCGCGGTTGGACAGCGCGCGCGCCGGCGTCTCCGGATGGATGCGAGATGACCACAGCGACTCGTCGGCATAGATGTTGCCGACGCCGCTGATCACCGTCTGGTCGAGCAGCACCCGCTTGATCGCGGAGTCCTTGCGCTGCAGCATCCGTCGGAAAGCCGTATCGGAGAATGCCGGATCGAGCGGGTCGCGCGCGATGTGCGCCACCTGCGACGGAACGGATGCCGCGGCCCACCCCGCTCCTCCGGCGGCGCCGTCCGGCGTGGGGATCAGCTCGTCGATCGCCAGCGACCCGAAGGTGCGCTGATCCGCGAAGACGACGGCAAGTTCTCCGTGCACCGGGTGGGCCAGGTCGATCCGCACCCGCTCATGCCGCTCGGCCGGCGCGCCCGGCACCCGCAGGAGCATCTGACCGCTCATGCCGAGATGACCGACGACCGCATCGGTCGAGAGCGGTCGCCCGGCGACGGGCTCCAGCGGCAACCACAGGAACTTGCCACGTCGGGCGGCGGCGAGCACCACGCGTCCTGTGAGCCGCGCCTCGAAGTCGGTCCCGTCGCCGGAGTGCCTGGTCAGCGCCCGCTCATCGAGGACGGTGACGCCCAGCACCAGCGCGCCGCTGACCGCAGGCGCGAGGCCGGCGCGAACGACCTCGACCTCGGGAAGCTCAGGCACGCCCGCTGAGGTCTCGCCACGCCGTGAGCGCGGCGGCCATCTCTGCGTGCTTCTTGCTCGTTCCGGCACCCTCGGCGGTGAGGTCGCCGACCGTGACGGCAGCGGTGAAGCGCCGGTCGTGGTCGGGTCCCGTCGAGGTCACGGCATACAGCGGAGGCTGCAGACCGCTGTGCGCGGCGAGCTCTTGCAGCGCGGTCTTCGGATCCATCGCCGCGCCGTAGCGCTCGGGGTCCGCGAGCAGCGGCTCGACGAGCCGCAGCACCAGACCGGTGGCGGCATCCGCGCCCGCCGACAGGTAGGCGGCGCCGAAGATGGCCTCCATCGTGTCGGCCAGGATGGAGTCCTTGTCGCGACCGCCGGTCAGGATCTCTCCGCGACCCAGCAGGAGGTACTCCCCCAGCCCGATGCCGCGCGCGATCTCGGCGAGAGCGACGGTCGAGACCACGCCGGCGCGACGCTTCGCGAGGGCGCCCTCGTCCAGATCGGGATGCGCGGTGAACAGGCGCACCGTCACGGCCAGCCCCAGCACCGAGTCGCCGAGGAACTCGAGACGCTCGTTGTTCGGCACTTGTCCGTGCTCGTACGCCCACGAGCGGTGCGTGAGCGCCAGCGACAGAAGCTCGGGGTCGATGACGACTCCGAGCTTCTGCGTGAGGTCTGCGTGAGCGGTCCGCTCGGCAGCGACGTCTGTCACGTCAAGTGCACGACGATCAGACGTCGGCGACCTTGCGGCCCTTGTACTCGAGGAACAGCTCAGTGCCCTGCGAGTCGGTGACGACCTTCGCCTGGTGGGGACGGCTGTAGACCTTCTTGCCGTTCTCGATGGTGGTGGTCAGCGTGATGGGCGCCGCCTTCCACTGCGCGCGACGCGAACGAGTGTTGGAGCGGGAGACCTTCCGCTTCGGGGGGTTACCTGCCATGGCTTGCTCTCTTCTGTGTTCTCGGCGCCGGAATCAGCCGCGGGGGCGCGGTGCTTCGTCGTCGTGGTTCGTGGTGAAGTCCTGGAGCGCGGCCCATCGTGGATCGAGGGGCTCGCGTGGCTGCGATCCGGCGTTATCGGCCAGTCGCTCGCCCGTGACCGGATCGAGGCCGGGGCAATCCGGCTGGCACACCGGCTGAAACGGAAGCGCCAGGACGACGGCTTCCCTGACCAGAGTTTCAAGATCCACGTGGTCGTCTTGAACCTCGAAGTCAGCTTCTTCCTCCCCAGGATACGCGAAAAGCTCCTGAAACTCGACTTGGAGCCCCTCGGCGATGTCGATGAGGCATCGGCTGCAGATGCCGGTGTACTCGGTGTCGATCTCTCCGGAGACGAGGATGCCCTCGTGCACGGACTCGAGACGCACCTCGACGACCACGGGCTCACCTTCGGCGACGGCCACCAGACCCTCGCCCCATTTGGCGGGAGCGGGGACGTCGATGGTG
Organism: Microbacterium sp. ZW T2_14; assembly: GCF_044987405.1. NCBI lineage: Bacteria > Bacillati > Actinomycetota > Actinomycetes > Micrococcales > Microbacteriaceae > Microbacterium > Microbacterium sp. ZW T2_14. Next base: position 23,415 of record NZ_JBJDRK010000003.1, read on the forward strand.
TGCTCGCGCATCTCGCCGGAGCGGTGGATGATGTCGCGGATCGGGAGGACGAACGGACCCGTCACATGCTTTCTGACCACGAGTCCAGCCTAGCCGCGGTTCCTGGTCGGACGCCCCGTGGCCGGATACCCGACGGCGAGAAGCGCCGGTGATCGGATGCCGCGGCCGGATGCTTCGAGGTCAGATGCCCCGCGCGCCGGTGTCGAGGAACCGCGCCACCGCCGAGGGCACGTACGGCGAGACGTCGCCGCCGAGAGCCGCGACCTGGCGCACCAGCGAGCTGGAGACCAGTGCGTGCGCGGGATCGGGCAGCAGGAAGACCGTCTCGACATGGGCCAGGTGACGGTTCACGATCGCCATGGGCGTTTCGTACGCGACGTCGATCTGGGAGCGGATGCCCTTCACGAGGACGCCGGCGCCGACATCCGTCGCGTAGTCGACGAGAAGGCCCATGCTCCACGAAGCCACGACGACATCGCCTTCGACATCACTCTCGGCGATCGACTGCTCCAACAGCGCCTGACGCTGCGCGATCGGCAGCAGCGCCTCTTTTCCGGGGTTGTGCACGACGAGCACGTGGAGCTGGTCGTACAGCGACGCGGCACGGCGGATCACGTCGAGATGACCGAGGGTCGGCGGATCGAACGATCCCGGGACGACGGCGATCCGGCTGCTCATGCCGACCAGCCTACTGGGCGTCGTCGGGACGACCCGCCGCGCGTCAGTTCTTCGCCAGCGCGGCGCGCTCCGCCATCCCGACGTTGCGTTCGAGGGCTGCCGCGAGACCCGGGTGACGCAGGAGCGCCGGGTCGTCGCCGAGGACCTGCTCGGCGGCGACGCGCGCCTCCGAGATGATGTCGGCGTCCTTCACAACCCGCAGCAGACGCAGCGACGAGCGCGCACCGGACTGCGCGTCACCGAGGACGTCGCCCTCGCCGCGCAGCTCCAGGTCGACCTCGGCGAGCGCGAAGCCGTCGAGCGTCGCGGCGACGGCTTCGACGCGCTCGCGGGCGGGGGTGCCACGGGGCGCCTCGGTGACCAGCAGGCACAGTCCGGGAACCCCGCCTCGCCCGACGCGCCCGCGCAGCTGATGCAGCTGCGATACTCCGAAACGGTCGGCCTCGAGGATGGCCATCGTCGACGCGTTCGGCACGTCCACCCCGACCTCGACGACGGTCGTCGCCACCAGCACGTCGATGTCACCGCGAGCGAACGCCTGCATCACGGCATCCTTCTCGTCCGACGGCATCTTGCCGTGCAGGATCTGGACGCGGATGTCGGAGAACGACGCATGCCTCGACAGCAGGTCAGCGACCTGGACGACACCCCACCGGGTGCGGGGTGTCTCGCCGCCGGTGTCGCCGGGAGGCTCATCCGCGGTGTCGTCCTTCGTGAGCGCCTCGGCGTCGATGGCGGCGCAGACGACGAACGCCTGACGCCCCTGGCCGACCTCCTCGGCGATGCGCTCCCACACGCGGCCGAACCACCCCGGGTGCTCGGCGAGCGGGGCGACGAAGGTCTCGATGCCCGCGCGCCCGGCGGGCATGGTGCGGATGGTCGACACGTCGAGGTCGCCGAAGACCGTCATCGCCACGGTGCGTGGGATCGGCGTGGCGGTCAGCACCAGTGCGTGCGGAGACGAGCCCTTGGCACGCAGCGACTCGCGCTGCTCCACTCCGAAACGATGCTGCTCGTCGACGACGACCAGCCCCAGGTCGGCGAAGGTCGTGCTCTCGCTGAGGAGGGCGTGGGTGCCGACGACGATGCGGGCCTGACCGGACGCCGCGCGGAGTGCCGCCTTGCGCCGTTCCGCCGCGGGAAGCTGTCCCGTGAGCAGCGTGGGCATGAGCTCGGGCGCGAGCTGCGGTCCCAGCATCCGTGCGATGGAGCGCACATGCTGCCCGGCGAGGACCTCCGTCGGCGCGATGAGAGCCGACTGTCCGCCGGATTGGGCGACCTGGAGCATGGCACGCAGCGCCACGAGCGTCTTGCCCGAGCCCACCTCGCCCTGCACCAGACGGTTCATCGGCCAGTCGCCCTCGAGATCTCGCGCCACATCGTCGCCGACGCGGATCTGATCGGGCGTGCGAGGAAAGGGCAGCGCGGCGTCGAATCGCTCCAGCAGTTCTCCGGGAGGCCGGCGGATGGCCGAGAGCGCCCGGACGAACTGGCGCTGCTGCAGCAGCGCCACCTGGAGGACGAATGCCTCCTGCATGCGCAGCGTCGCACGCGCCGGTTCGATCTCCTCCAGGGCCTTCGGCCGGTGGATGCGCTCGATCGCCGTTCGCGCGTCGAGCAGGCCGTGCCGCGTGCGGAGGTCGTCGGTGAGCGGCTCGGGCACCTCGCCGAGCCCATCGAGGACGAGATCCACGATCTTCTGCAACTGCCAGCTGGCGACCGTGCTCGTCGCCGGATAGATGGGAATGGGCAGGTTCACGTTCGCCTCGGCGGTCAGCCGTGCCTGCGCCTCGTCGTCGAACAGCTCGTAGTCCGGATGGGCGAGCTGCTTGGTGCCGCGGTACTCCCCCACCTTGCCCGCGAAGATTCCGCGCCGGCCCGGCTTGAGGTCCTTGACCCGCCAGGCCTGGTTGAAGAACGTCAACGACAGCTCGCCGTTGCCGTCGCTGATCACCACCTCCAGCAGCGACCCGCTGCGGTTCTTCATCCGCCGTTCGTTCACGCGCCGGACCTCGGCGACGATCGTCACCGGCTCGCCGACCGGGAGGGACGAGATCTGCGTCAGCTCGCCGCGACGCGCGTAGCGGCGGGGGTAATGCGTCAGCAGGTCGCCGACCGTGGTCATGCCGAACGCCCGCTCGAGCGCCGCCGCCGTCTTCCCGCCGACCGCTCCGCCGAGGCTCGAATCGAGGGTGAAGGACGCCATGAGACGAGTCTAGGAGCCGCCGCGGACGCACGTTCGCGCGCCCGCGCTGGGCCCTTGGACCCCGGGCACCGGTCTTGGAGTTTCGGGCTCCGGTCCCGCTACCCCGGGGTGCGGACGAGGCCCACCGGCGGCGGACGCCGGCGATATCGTGAGAGCATGACGCGCATCATCGCGGGCCGCGCCGGCTCCCTCGTGCTCGACGTGCCGGATGCCGGCACGCGGCCGACCAGCGACCGGGTGCGGGAATCGCTGTTCGGCGCGCTGGAGTCGGCCGATGCGCTGCGCGGGGCGGCCGTGCTGGACCTCTACGCCGGCTCGGGCGCACTCGGACTCGAAGCTCTCAGCCGCGGCGCGGCATCCGCGGATCTCGTCGAGAAGTCGCCGCGGGCGGCGACGGTCGCACAGCGCAACGCGGCTCGCGTGGCGATGGCCGTGGGCTCCGGACCGACGGTCACGGTGCACCGCAGCTCGGCCGACGCGTTCCTGCGCACGGGGCGGGGCCCGTACGACCTGGTGTTCCTGGACCCTCCGTACGACGTGAGCGAGGCCGAGCTCTCGTCGACGCTCGCGCTGCTCGTGCCCGTGCTGTCGCCCGCGGCGGATGTCGTCATCGAGCGCGCGGCGCGCTCACCCGAGCCGACACTGCCCGACGGGCTCCTCGCCGGCCGCTCGAAGCGCTACGGCGACACCGCGCTGTGGTGGGCGGCTGCCGGGGGCTGAGACGCCGGCGCCCCCTCACCTCGGAGCGGTCGCACCGCACGCCGCGGGTGATCCGGAGCCGGCCGCTCGACCGCCGCTCGAGTCAGAACGTCGGCGCGTCGCCCCCGGATGGGGAGGCCTCGTGCGGCAGCACGAGAACGGGAAGCCGCATCCGTGACTCAGCCCGTGCGCGCGTCCCAGTCGAGATAGGGGTCCCAGCCGCCGCGGCCTTCGTACGGCCGCCCGTCGACCAGCACCCCCTCTGCGCCGCGCGCCCGCACCACACCCACGCGCGCGAAGCCTTCCGGAAGCGGACGTCGGGCGGGGAAGGTGGCGAGCAGCGCGTGGTCCTCGCCGCCGGCGAGGGCGGACGCGGGATCGGCGCCCAGCAGCGCCGATTCCAGTGCGAGGGTGACTCCGGATGCCGCGGCCAGCCGCGACGCGTCCAGCACCAGCCCGTCCGACACGTCCATCATCGCGGTGGCACCGGCGTCCGCGGCGTCCGGACCGAGCCAGACCGGGGGCGAAGGGCGCAGCTGCGCGGCGAGGTCGGCCCGCTCGTCCGGTTGGAGCAGCCGCTCGTCGACGGGAATCGGCGCGCCCGCAGCATCCGTGAAGCGCGTGAACAGCGTCCGCAGGCCGCGCGTCGCGCGCCCCAGGTCGCCCGCGACCGCCACGACGTCGCCGACCCGTGCACCGGAGCGCAGCACGGGCGTACGGCCGGCCAGGGCACCGAGCGCGGTCACGGCGATCGTGAGCGTGTCCGAGACGGTGAGATCTCCGCCCTCGACGCGGCACCCGGGCGCCAGATCGCGACACGCCGCCCGGAGGCCGTCCGCGATCCCGGTGACGAACGACAGCCGGGTCTCGTCCGGCATGGCGAGCGCCACGAGCAGCGCGGTGGGGGTCGCACCCATCGCGGCGACGTCGGCGAGGTTGACGGCGGCGGCCTTGTAGCCGAGGTCGTACGCGCTCGACCATGCCAGGCGGAAGTCGGGTCCGTGAACGAGCGTGTCGATGGTCGCGACCACGCGGCCGTCGGCCGCCGCGATCACCGCCGCGTCATCACCCGGGCCGACAAGGGCGTTCGACTCGCCGAGCCGCTCGAGGATGCTGCGCAGGACGCGTCCCTCGCTGAGCTCGCCCACCGTCGGATCCCCGCGCTCGTCATCCACCCCACCACGCTACCGTCGACGGCCGGACCGCCCGACGAGGGGACGGCGGGACGACCCGCCGCGCCGGGTTAGCCTGGGACGGTGCGTGTTCTCCCCTCCCTGGCCGCGTTCTGGCTGGCCGTCGTCGCCGTGGTCGGGCTGACGGGATGCACGTCGACCGTCGATCTCGATCCTGCGGAGTCCGCGAACGACCCGCTGTGCGCCGAGATCACGTCGAACCTGCCCGGCACCGTCAGCGGACAGCCGCGCCGCTGGACCGACGCGCAGGCGACGGGCGCGTGGGGGGATCCCGCCAAGGTGCTGCTGACGTGCGGCGTCGAGCCCCCCGGGCCGACGACTCTCCGCTGCGAGAGCGTCGCGGGCGTCGACTGGATCATCGACGACTCCGACGCACCGCGGTTCCGCATCACCACGTTCGGCCGCACCCCCGCCGTCGAGATCTACCTCGACACCACGGCCGACGAGGACGGGAACGGCGCGTCGAGTCGCGACGTCCTCGACGCCCTCTCGCCGATCGTCAGCGTGCTGCCGGTCGACGGGGAATGCCTCGACCGGGTCGACGCGACGCCTGCGCCCTGATCCTCCGCGTCTGCCGCCCCGGCGGCCCGATCCTCAGCGCGCGTTCGCCCCGACCGTCGCCGCCGTCGCACGTTCGAGCGCCGTGTCGATGAGTTCGGTGATGAGCTCGGGGTAGGAGACCCCGGACGCGATCCAGCACTTCGGGAACATCGAGATCGGCGTGAATCCCGGCATCGTGTTCAGCTCGTTGACGTAGAGGCCGTCCGCGGCGAGGAAGAAGTCCACGCGCGCGAGCCCCTTGCCGTCCACCGCCTGGAACGCGCGGATGCCGAGCTCCTGGATCGCCGCGATTTCATCGTCCGTGAGGTCAGCGGGGCAGACCACCTCGGCGCCGTCGCCGCCGAGGTACTTGCCCTCGAAGTCGTAGAACTCGCGGGTAGTGAGCAGGATCTCGCCGGGCAGCGATGCCCTCGGCGCCCCGCCGCCGCGTCCCTCCAGGATCGCCACCTCGACCTCACGGCCCACGATCGCCGACTCGATGAGCACCTTGTCGTCCTCCGCGAACGCGAGGGCGAGGGCGTCATCGAGCTCGGACGCATCGTGCACCTTCGACACGCCGACGCTCGACCCGGCGCGCGCGGGCTTCACGAACGTCGGCTCACCGAGGGTCGCGGCATCCGCTCGCACGCCTTCCGGGTCGCTCTCCCAACGCCCACGGGTGACCGTGACCGACGGCGACACCGGGACGCCGGCCGCGGCGAGGACGATCTTCATGAAGTGCTTGTCCATGCACAGCGCGGAGTCGAGCACACCCCCGCCGGCGTACGGGATCCCGAGGGTGTCGAAGAAGCCCTGCACCGTGCCGTCCTCGCCGTGCAGGCCGTGGAGGATCGGGAGGACCACGTCGAGACGGCCGAGCTCGTCCACCGAGCCGTCGGGCCGCCGCACCCGCAGTGTCCGGTCGGCGCCCCCTTCGGGCCACACGACGCGTGTGCCGTTGTCGACGACCTCGGGAAGCCGCTCGGCGTCGAGCGCGAACTTGTCGGGATCGTCCTCCTCGAGGACGAAGACGCCCTCGCGGGTGATCCCGATGGGGATCACGTGATAGCTGTCACGGTCGATCGCCCGGAGCACCCCGCCCGCCGTTGCGGAACTGATCGAGTGCTCGCTGGATCGACCGCCAAAGAGCACCGCCACCGCCGGCTTGTCCATTCGTCGTCCTCTCGCCCTGGGGGGTGTCGTCGTCTGTCGTGAGATGCGGCGCGATGTCGCGCGGGTTCATGGTGCCGTCGAGGACCATCTTGACCTGCTCGACGATGGGCATCTGCACACCCACCTCGCGTGCCAGCTGCAGGATCGGCGCCACGGAAGCGAGTCCCTCGGCGGTCTGGTTCATCTGCTTGACCACATCGTCGAAGCGATACCCCTGACCGAGCAGGCGCCCGGCGGTGTTGTTGCGGCTGAGGGGTGACTGGCACGTCGCGATGAGGTCGCCGAGGCCTGCGAGGCCCTGCAACGTCTCGTGGTGGGCGCCGAAGGCGACGGCGAAGTCCGTCATCTCGACGAGACCGCGCGTGATGATCGACGCCTTGGTGTTCTCGCCGTAGCCCACACCGTCGACGATGCCGATGGCCACGGCGATGAGGTTCTTGAGCACGCCGCCGAATTCGGTGCCGATGACGTCGGTGTTGACGAACGTGCGGAAGTACTGGTTGCGCGCGCGGCGCGCCACCGCCTCGGCCGTCTCCTGGCTCGTCGACGAGATGACGGCCGCCGTCGGCTGCTCGCGGGCGATCTCGAGCGCGAGGTTCGGACCCGACGCGACCGCGATGCGGGCGGGGTCGCAGTGCAGCTCCTGCTCGATCACCTGACTCATGCGCAGTCCGGTCCGCCGCTCGACCCCCTTCATCAGCGACACGATCGGCGCATCGCTCTCTGCGATCAGCGGTCGCACGGCCTTGAGGTTCTGCCGTACGGCCTGACTGGGGATCGACAGGTAGATCTGCTCGGCCCCCTCGAGTGCCTCCGAGAGATGGTGCGAGGCGTGCATGTCGCGGGGCAGGTTGATGCCCGGGAGGTACTCGCTGTTGCGCTTGCCCTCCTGGATCTCGCTCGCGAGCTCGGGGCGGCGCGCCCACATGGTCACATGCGCACCGCCGTCGGCGAGGATCTTGCCGAACGTCGTGCCCCAGCTGCCTGCTCCGACGACCGCGACGCGCGGGCGGGCGGCGTCCTGCCTACGGCTCAAGGCGCCCCGTCTCCTTCTGGCCGTGATCGGCCGGGTTCCAACGCTGCGGCGGGGCCGGCTCGCCGCGCAGCTGCGAGAGCAGCCCGGCGATGTCGGCCATCACGAGGTCGGTCGCCTCGACCAGCGCGGACTGGGACGACGCCCGTCCGGCGTAGGCCGTCAGGTCCACCGGATCGCCGATGACGACCCGCACCCGACGCCGCAACGGCCACAGCTTGAGCTTGCCGTACCGCGGCAGCACCTGCTGGGCGCCCCACTGCGCCATCGGGATGACCGGGATGCCGCCGGCCAGCGCGAGACGGACCGCGCCGGTCTTGCCGCGCATCGGCCACAGGTCGGGCTCGCGCGTGAGCGATCCCTCCGGGTAGACGATCACGCCACGGCCGTGCCGGACGAGCGTCTCGGAGGCCTCGAGCGTCGCGCGGGCCGAGGCTGCGGACGCGGCGCGAGCGACCGGGACCATGCCCGTCGCCCTCAGCGCCCATCCCAGGACAGGAACCCGGAACAGGCTCTCCTTCGCCATGAACCGCGGCGCCCGGCCGGTGCGCCACACCGCGAGTGCGACCACGAGGGGATCGATCTCGCTCAGGTGGTTCGGTGCGAGGACGTACGCACCCTCACGCGGCAGCTTGTCCCTGCCCTCGATCTCGAGCTTGAACAGCAGGCTCAGCAGGGGCACGACGATGGCCGCGAGCGGCCAGAAGACGCTCGGGCGCGTCTTCTCGGCGGACGCGCGCCGACGTTCGGTCGCCACCGGACTATCCGATGACGTCGAAGTCGGCGCCCAGCATGTCGAGCTTGGCGAGGAACTTCTCGTAGCCGCGACGGATGATGCCCACGTTGCGCACGATGGACTCGCCCTCGGCCGCCAGTGCCGCGATCACGTAGCTGTACCCGCCGCGCAGATCGGGCACGACCACGTCGGCACCGTGCAGGGCGGTCGGCCCGTTGATCACGGCTGCCTGCTCGAGAGCCCGGCGGGGAACGCGGCGTCCCGCAGTGTCGAGACCACGGGGGTGCACGACGATGTCGGCGCCCATCTGGTTGAGCGCCTCGGTGAAGCCCAGCCGGTTCTCGTACACCGTCTCGTGGACCGTGGAGGTGCCCTCGGCCTGCGTGAGCGCCACGATCAAGGGCTGCTGCCAGTCGGTCATGAAGCCGGGATGCACGTCGGTCTCGACGACGACGGGCTTGAGCGCGCCGCCACGACGGAACTGGATGCCGTCCTCGCGGACGTCGAACCAGCCGCCCGCCTTGCGGAAGACGTTGAGGAAGGTCAGCATCTCCTGCTGCCGCGCACCGCCGACGAAGATGTCGCCGTCGGTGGCGAGAGCCGCGCACGCCCATGAGGCGGCCTCGTTGCGGTCGAAGATCGCCCGGTGGTCGTAACCCTGCAGCGTGTCGACGCCCTCGATGAGGATGACACGGTTGGGCTCGTAGGAGATGATCGCGCCCATCTTCTGCAGCACCGCGATCAGGTCCATGATCTCGGGCTCGATGGCGGCGTTGCGGAGCTCCGTGGTGCCCTTCGCCTTGACGGCGGTCAGCAGCACCTGCTCGGTCGCGCCGACGCTCGGGTACGGGAGCTCGATGTTCGCCCCGTGGAGGCCGTTCGGGGCGGTGATCCTGATGCCCTCGTAGCTCTTGTCCACCACGGCACCGAACGCGCGCAGCGCGTCCATGTGGAAGTTGATCGGCCGGTCGCCGATGCGGCAGCCGCCGAGATCGGGGATGAGCGCCTCACCCAGCAGGTGCAGCAGCGGACCGCAGAACAGGATCGGGATGCGCGAGGCGCCGGCGTGCGCGTCGATCTCTTCGAAGTGGGCCGATACGGCACCGCTCGGGTCGAAGTGGAAGGTGCCCTCTTCCTCTCCCTCATCGACACGGACGCCGTGCACTTCGAGGAGGGAGCGAACCACGTGCACGTCGCTGATGTCGGGAACATCGCGCAGGGTGCTCACGGTCTCGCCCAGGAGGGCGGCGACCATCGCCTTGGTGACGAGGTTCTTCGCACCCTTGACCTCGACGCGACCGGTCAGAGGCCGTCCGCCCCTGATGGCCAGGACTTCTCCCGCCGCTTCCGGTTCTCGCGTTTCGGCGGCGGTGCTCTCGCCGGCGGCGACGTTCAGAAGCGGCTTCATCCGGTGGTCCTCACTTGGTGGTACGAGGGGGCTTGGAGGGGCGGGCGCCCGGGTTGTGGGCGCCCGGCCCGGCTTACGGAACGGGAAGCGTCCGCGGCCGCCACGCCTCTCGGCGAGCCTCGAACTGCGCGATCTTGTCCTGGTCACGCAGCGTGAGCCCGATGTCATCGAGCCCTTCGAGAAGCCGCCACCTAGTGTAATCATCGATCTCGAAAGCGAATTCCAGGCGCTCCGAAGGACTGCCCGCGGGGTCGCCGATCGTCGCGGTGCGTGCCGCGAGATCGACCGTCATGGCGATGCCGGGGTTCGCCTCGACGGCCGCCCAGGCCGCCTCGAGGTCGGCCTCGGAGATCACGCCGGCGACGAGGCCCTGCTTGCCCGCGTTGCCGCGGAAGATGTCGGCGAACCGCGAGCTGAGCACGACCTTGAACCCGAAGTCCCGCAGAGCCCACACGGCATGCTCGCGGCTCGAGCCGGTGCCGAAGTCCGGTCCGGCGATCAGGATGCTGGCACCGGCATAGGCGGGCTGATTCAGCACGAACTCCGGATCCTGGCGCCAGTTCGCGAAGAGGGCGTCCTCGAAGCCGGTCTTGGTGACCCGCTTGAGATACACGGCGGGGATGATCTGATCCGTGTCGACGGCGGACCGCTTCAGCGGGGCGACGATGCCGGTGTGCGTGGTGAACGCGTCCATGTCAGGCCTCCGAACCCTGGGCAGCGGCTGCGACGGGCGCAGGAAGGTCACTCGGGCTGGCGAGACGCCCCATGACGGCGGTCGCCGCGGCGACCAGCGGCGACACCAGGTGCGTGCGCCCGCCCTTGCCCTGCCTGCCCTCGAAGTTGCGGTTGCTCGTGGATGCGCAGCGCTCCCCCGGTGCCAGCTGGTCCGGGTTCATGCCCAGGCACATCGAGCAGCCGGCGAAACGCCACTCGGCGCCGAACTCCTGGAAGATCTTGTCGAGCCCCTCGGCCTCCGCCTCGAGGCGGACGCGCGCAGAGCCGGGCACCACCATCACGCGCACGCCGTCGGCCTTGCGATGACCCTCGATGACGGACGCGAACGCGCGGAGGTCCTCGATGCGGCTGTTGGTGCACGAGCCCATGAACACGGCGTCGACGGGCACCTCCTTGAGCGGGGTGCCCGGAATGAGGTCCATGTACTCGAGCGCGCGCTCCGCGGCGGCACGGTCGTTCGGGTCGGCGAAGTCGTCGGGCGAGGGCACGGTGTCGCTGAGCGACACACCCTGGCCCGGGTTGGTGCCCCACGTGACAAAGGGCTCGAGCTCGTTCGCGTCGAGGAAGACCTCGGCGTCGTACACCGCGCCCTCGTCGCTGGGCAGCGTCCGCCAGTAGGCGACGGCGTCCTCCCAGTCCTGGCCCTTGGGCGCGTGGGGGCGGCCCTCGAGGTAGGCGAACGTCGTCTCGTCGGGCGCCACCATGCCGGCACGGGCGCCGGCCTCGATGGACATGTTGCACATCGTCATGCGCCCCTCCATCGACAGTGCGCGGATGGCGCTGCCGCGGAACTCGAGCACATAGCCCTGGCCGCCGTTGGTGCCGATCTTGGCGATGACGGCGAGGATGATGTCCTTCGCGGTGACGCCGGGCTTCAGCTCGCCCTCGACCGTGATGGCCATCGTCTTGAACGGCTTCAGCGGCAGGGTCTGCGTCGCGAGGACGTGCTCGACCTCGCTGGTGCCGATGCCGAACGCCATCGCGCCGAAGGCGCCGTGCGTGGACGTGTGGCTGTCGCCGCACACGACGGTGATGCCGGGCATGGTGAGCCCCAGCTGCGGGCCGACCACGTGGACGATGCCCTGCTCCTTGTCGCCGAGCGAGTGCAGGCGCACCCCGAACTCGGCGGCGTTGCGCCGCAGCGTCTCGATCTGGGTGCGGCTGGTGAGATCGGCGATCGGCTTGTCGATGTCGAGCGTCGGCGTGTTGTGGTCCTCCGTCGCGATCGTCAGATCCAGCCGGCGCACCGGCCGGCCCTCCGCGCGGAGGCCGTCGAAGGCCTGCGGGCTCGTCACCTCGTGAACCAGGTGCAGATCGATGTAGATCAGGTCGGGCTGGCCGTTCTCGCCGCGGACCACGACGTGGTCATCCCACACCTTCTCGGCGAGGGTCCGCGGGCGATCGGGAATGCCGGACGCGTCGGTGATGCTCATTGCTTGTCGTTCTCCTCTGGGGACTGTGCCCGCATGGGGTGGGGCCCGCGACGAACTCCGCGACGAGAGAGGCCTGGAAACTAGGACTCGTCGCGGCCGCTAAGGAGAAGGCGAGCGATCCGCACGGGGCCAGATTACCACTCGTGCGGACGCCGACCGGTCGCGCGCGACTCCATGCGCCGTCGTGCGCGACCCCCGGCGGTGCTCAGCGGACGTCGTCGCGCGGCTGCTCGACCGTCGGCGGAGTGCCCTTCTCGTCGGCGACGACGGCGGCTGCGGCATCCGCAGTTCCCGCCTTCTTCTCACGCGAGGAGGCGATCAGGCTCGCGATGGTGGCCACGGTCATCGACAGGACGATGACGCCGAGCGACATCCAGGTCGAGATCTCCGGAGCCCACTCGATGTGCTCGCCGTTGTTGATGAAGGGCAGCTCGTTCACGTGCATCGCGTGGAAGACGAGCTTGAGACCGATGAACGCGAGGATGAACGCGATCCCGTAGTGCAGGTAGCGCAGGCGGTCGAGGAGGTCCCCCAGCAGGAAGTAGAGCTGGCGCAGACCCATGAGCGCGAAGATGTTCGCCGTGAAGACGATGAACGGGCTGGTGGTGATGCCGAAGATGGCGGGGATCGAGTCGATCGCGAACAGCAGGTCGGTGACGCCGATCGCCGCGAACACGATGATCATGGGCGTCCACATCTTCTTGCCGCCCACGACGGTGCGCAGCTTGGCGCCGTCGTAGTGGTCGCTGATGTCGATGCCGCGACGCAGCAGTCGGACGACGAAGTTCTCCTGCTTCACCTCGTCGTCGTGATCGCCGCCGGGGAAGGCCTGGCGCCAGGCGGTCCACACCAGGAACGCTCCGAAGATGTAGAACACCCAGCTGAACTGCTCGATGATCGCCGCACCGGCGAGGATGAACAGCCCGCGCAGCACCAGCGCGATGATGATGCCCACCATCAGCACCTCCTGCTGGTAGCGGCGCGGCACCGCGAACTGACTCATGATCAGCACGAAGACGAACAGGTTGTCGATCGACAGGCTGTACTCCGTGAGCCAGCCGGCCACGAACTGGCCGGCGTACTCCGGCCCGGCGAACACCCACATCAGCCCGGCGAAGATCAGCGCGAGAGTCACGTAGAAGACGACCCACAGGGTCGACTCTCGGGTGGAGGGGATGTGCGGCCGCTTCAGGATGAGCAGCAGATCACCCAGCAGGATGAGGGTCAGGATCACGAGGGATCCGATTTCGAACCACAGCGGGAGTTGGAGGTCCAATGCAGGGCCTTTCGAAAGGGGCGAACGAGGGGTCGGTCGTGGCCGAAAGTCTCTCCCCCGCGACCTGTCGGCCTGCGGCGCGCACCCGGGGTCGCTCTATCGGGACCCGTGATGACGGATGCGCGTGTCGGGATACTCCCTCTCGCTCGCAACAGGATACAGGGCCGGGATGCCGCGCCCGCCGTCCGCGAGACGATCCGGGCAGTGCGGACACTCCCACGGTGAGAGATGATTCGGAGGATGGGGATGCCCGACGACGACCTGCCACGCGGCGCCACCGGCGACGCCGAGCTCGTGGTGCTCGCTGCGGGCGGGAGCGAGCACGCGTTCCGCGTGCTGTACCGCGCGTACGTCCGGCCGGTCTACTGGCTGGCGCATGGGCTGGTCGGCAACCCGGCGGATGCCGAGGAGGTCACCCAGGAGACATTCCTCGTCGCCTGGCGCAAGCTCCCCGGGCTGGAGCTTGCCGGAGACTCGCTGCTGCCCTGGCTGGCGACGATCTGCCGCTTCCAGTCGGCCAACCGCGTGCGTCGGCAGCGACGCGACCGACTGCACACCGCGGCGGCCGCCGACGAGGACGTGCCCTCGACGGTCGACGTCGAGCAGCAGGTCATCGACGAACGGCTCGCCGACGCGATCCTGCAGGAAGTCGCCGGTCTCGGCGAGCTCGATCGCGCGATCTTCCGGCTGTGCGCCACGGAGGGGTACGCCTATCAGGCCGCCGCCGACGAGCTCGGGGTCGCGCACGGCGTCGTCCGCAATCGTCTCTCCCGCATCCGCACCCGTCTGCGGACCGTCGTGAAGGAGAGCACATGAACACGCAGCCCCCGGTGCCCGAAAGCTCGGCGCCCCTCCCCGAACTCAGCGCCGAGCGCATCGACGAGATCGAGGACGCCCTCTTCGCCGACATCGCGCACGAGCGCGTCCGCCGATCGGCCGGGCGCACGCGGCGCGGCCGCCTGTGGATCGCCGGCGGCGCCGCGGCAGCCGTCATCGTGGTCGCCGCGGTCATCGCGCCGTCGGTCGGCTCGCTCGTCGGCGGGGCCGGCGGCGCGAGCGACGACACTGCCATCGCGCCGGTCGCTCCCGCCGATTCCGGAGCGGTCTCGGACGGCTCGTCGGACTCGGGGACCACGACGGAGTCCGCACCCTTGACCGTGGCACCCGACGCCGCCGGCGGCGACAAGTCGGCCGGCGCGGCGGCGACGGATCGCGACATCATCACGACAGCCTCGGCCACCGTGTCGGTCGACGAGGTCGACGCCGCCACCCGGTCGATCGGCAACTCGGCAGTGGCCCACGGCGGTTACGTGGAGTCGATGAGCATCGGCAGCAACGGCACCGTCTACCCGGTCGCCCCGAGCGACGGCGGGGTCGTCTACGACACGATGCCGTACCCGTCCCCCACCGATGGCGCGTGGATCACCGTTCGCGTACCTGCGGACCAGCTGTCGGACGTCGTGAGCGAGCTCGACGACGTCGGAGAAGTGACGGCGACGAACCTGTCACGACAGGACGTCACCGGACAGACCGTCGACCTCGAGGCGCGCATAGATGCGGCGCAGGCGTCCGTCGATCGCCTCACCGAGCTGATGGGCCAGGCGCAGAACGTGGCCGACCTGATCGCGGCCGAAGCGGCTCTGTCGGAACGGCAGGCGCTGCTGGAGTCGTATCAGCAGCAGCTCGAGATGCTCGACGATCAGGTCGCGATGTCGACGCTCTCCGTGACGGTGGTTCCGGACGTGGAGACGGTGACCGCCGATCCGGCCGGCTTCGGCGACGGCCTGGCCGCGGGCTGGAACGGGCTCGTCGCCACGCTCAACGGCATCGTCGTCGCGATCGGCTTCCTGCTGCCCTGGCTCGCCGTGGCTGCGGTGGCCGCACTCATCGTGTGGGGCGTGGTGCGCCTGGTCCGCGGGCGGCGCCGTGCTCGAGCGGATGCCGCGCCCGCGGCACCCGAGACCGTCGACGACCCGCGGGACTGAGCGGCGGCCGGCGCCCCACCCTGCCGCCGCCACCGGTCGCCGATACCGCACCGCCGATACTGTGGAGCGGTGACGCGCAGCAGATTCCCCGCCTCGGTCTACCGGACGGGCACGGAGCCGGACCCCCGGTTCAGCCTGGCGAACGAGCGGACCTTCCTCGCGTGGAACCGCACCGCGCTGGCCCTCGTCGCCGGCGGTGTGGCGCTGGAGGCGCTCGGCCTCGACCTGCAGCCGGGACTGCGGCTCGCGGCATCCGTGATCCTCATCGTCGCGGGTCTGGTGGTGCCCGTCCTCGCGTGGTTGGAGTGGGGGCGCACCGAGCGCGCGCTGAGGGCGGCGACACCGCTGCCCGGTTCCGCCACGAGCATCGCGCTGGCCGTCACGATCGTCGTCGTCGGCGCACTGGTCCTCCTCGGTGTGATCCTGCGATGAGCGACCGGCGCGTGTTCGACCCGGGTCTGCAGCCGGAGCGGACGGAGCTCGCATGGCGCCGCACGTCCCTCGCGATCGGCGTCGGATCCCTCCTGGCGCTGCGCGTGCTGCCGTCGATCGCCACCACGCCGGCCCTGCAGCAGCTGCTGCTCGTCCCGGGGATCGCCGGCGTCGCCTTCGCAGTCGTGCTCTGGACGCGGGCGCGGGCGCGACACCGAGTCGTCAACCGCGCGCTTCTCGACGACCGGCCAGGCGATCTGCCCGACGCGCGCCTGCTCATGATGCTGACGCTCTTCGTCGTGGGCTGCGGCGTCGTGTCGGCAGTGATCCTCGTGCTGGTGGCGTTCACTACCTGAGGGCTCGGCCGATGTGGAGCAGAAACGGCTCGAGGCCCCCGAATCCTGGCGGATTCGGGGGCCTCGAGCCGTTGGTGACCCCAGCGGGATTCGAACCCGCGTTACCGCCGTGAGAGGGCGGCGTACTAGGCCGCTATACGATGGGGCCGCATAGCCTGTCGCAGAACCGAGCTGCGACCTTGTTGCCTGACTGGTGACCCCAGCGGGATTCGAACCCGCGTTACCGCCGTGAGAGGGCGGCGTACTAGGCCGCTATACGATGGGGCCGTTCAGGCAACCGTTCGATTATGCCACGTCGCATATGCCCGCTCCAAATCGCGTCGGGTCGCGCGGCCTCCTGCCTCCGTGACTTGCTCGCACGACATCCGGGCGCTTGACTCATGGCATGCGAGTCACGAAGTTCGAGCATGCGGCCCTGACCATCGTCGACCTGGGAAGGACGCTGGTCATCGACCCCGGATCGTTCACCGCTCCGCTCGGCGAACTCGAGGACGTGGTGGCGATCGTGCTCACGCACGAGCACGCCGATCACTGGACGGCGGACCACCTCGATCGCATCCTGGGCATGTTCCCCGGCACACCGATCTTCGCGCCCCCAGGCGTGGCCGCGGCGGCCGCCGACTACGACATCACCGTCGTACGGCCCGGCGATGTCGTCGAGGTGGAGCCGTTCCGCCTCGAGTTCTTCGGCGGGCGCCACGCGGTCATCCATGAGTCCATCCCGGTGGTCGACAACGTCGGCGTTCTCGTGAACGGCGATTTCTATTACCCCGGCGACTCGTACGTCGTTCCGGAGGGCCGCGCGGTGAAGCTGCTGGCGTCGCCGGTCGGCGCGCCGTGGCTGAAGATCGGCGAGGCGATGGACTTCGTCCTCGCGGTCGCACCGCGGCGAGTCTTCGCCACCCATGACATGACGCTGTCGGTGGCGGGACGCGACATGGGTCGTGCGCGTCTGAGCTGGGCTGCCGAGCAGGGCGGCGGCGAACTCGTGGTCCTCGAGCCCGGCGAGGGCACGGACATCTGATCTGCGCCGTCGCTGCGGGCGTCCCCGAGTCGGGGACGCCCGCAGCGACGCGGGACTATTGCGCGTCGAGGTCCGTCTCGAGCAGAGCGACCAGCGTGTCGAGCGCCTCTTCGGCGCCGTCGCCGTCCGCCTTCAACGTCACGACGGTGCCCTGTGAGGCGCCCAGCCCCATCAGCGACAGGATGCTGCCCGCATTGAGGTCGGCGCCGCCTTCGACGGCGATGGTCACCGGGACCGACTGGGCCTGCACGGCCTGCACGAACAGCTTCGCGGGACGGGCGTGCAGCCCCGAGCTGCTGGCGATGGTCGCCTGACGTTCTGCCATGGTTCTCTCCTGTCTGCGTCGAACCGCGACGGTCGACTGCTCCGATTCTGTCGGACGACGGCGTCAGGCCGCCACGGGTACGGCCGACTCCACCGCTTCCGCCTGCTCGAGCTCTTTGCGGCCCACCCACTTCTTCAGTGCGATGACGGCGAGCGCAGAGACGATCGTGCCGGCCGCGATCGCCACCAGGAAGCCCCACACGGGGTTGATGGCGAAGAACACGAAGATGCCGCCGTGGGGTGCGAGCGATTGCACCGCGAACGCCATGCTGAGGGCGCCGGTCACGGCACCGCCGACGAGCGAGGCCGGGATCACCCGCAGCGGATCCGCGGCAGCGAACGGGATCGCCCCCTCGCTGATGAACGCCGCGCCCAAGAGCCACGCCGCCTTGCCGTTCTCCCGTTCGACGGGCGGGAAGAGGTCGCGCGCGAGGACCGTGGATGCCAGGGCCATCGCGAGGGGCGGCACCATTCCCGCGGCCATCACCGCCGCCATGATCAGGTACGGCGTGGTGTTGTCCGGAGAGGCGGTGGCCAGCCCCGCCACGGCGAAGGCGTAGGCGACCTTGTTCACCGGCCCGCCCAGGTCGAAGCACATCATGAGGCCCAGGACGATGCCGACGACGACGATGCCCGATGTCCCTGCCAGCTCGTTCAGCCAGTCGGTCAGCCACACCATCAGTGTCGCGATCGGACGACCGAGGAACAGCACCATGAGCCCCGACGCGACGATGGAGGCCAGCAGCGGGATGATCGCGACGGGCATGAGGCCGCGCAGCCAGCGCGGAACGCGCCACGTGCCGATCCACCACGCGGTGACGCCCGCGAGCAGACCGCCCACGATGCCGCCGATGAAGCCGGCGTTCATCGTCACCGCGATCGCTCCGGCGACGAAGCCGGGAGCGATGCCCGGTCGATCGGCTATCGCGAAGGAGATGTACCCCGCGAGAGCTGAGACGAGGAAGCCCATCGATGCCGCGCCGATGGCGAAGGCGACCGAGCCGAGATAGATGCCGAGACCGCCTTCCGGCAGGTCCCACAGCGAGTTCGTGACGATCACCGTGGTCGCGTTGCCCGGCGCCGAGTAGTCGTCCCCGAAGAACAGGAAGCCGAGGGCGATCAGCAGCCCCCCGCCGGCGACGAACGGGATCATGTAGCTCACCCCGGTGAGAAGGATCCGCTGGATGCGGGCACCCCACGAGAGCTTCTCGCCCGCGACCGCCGTCGCGGCGGCGGCCTCGCCGCCGACGCGGCTCGCGTTCGGGTTGTTCGCCGCCGCCACCGCCTCGGCGATGAGCTGATCGGGCTGCTCGATCCCGCGCTTGACACCCGAGCGCACGACGGGTTTGCCGCCGAAGCGCTGCGGCTCGCGGACGTCGACATCGGTGGCGAAGATGACGGCGTCGGCGCCCTGGATGACCTCCGCCGGCAGTGCCTGGTAGCCGCTCGATCCCTGCGGCTCGACGATCAGGTCGACGCCGGCCTTCTTACCGGCCGCCGTGAGCGCGTCCGCTGCCATGAAGGTGTGGGCGATCCCCGTCGCGCAGGCCGTGACCGCAACGATGCGGGCAGGTCGGCCGTCGACGGCGAGGCCGGTGCTCGCCGCGGGCGCGACAGGCGTCGTCGCCGTCGCTCCCGCACCTTCCGCCGCCGGCGCCGGGGCAGAAGCGGCATCCCGCTCCCCGATCGCCGCCTGCACGATCGCGACGACCTCGTCGTCGGTCGTGGCGGCGCGCAGTCCGGCAGTGAAGTCGGCCTGCATGAGGCTGCGGGCCAGCTTCGACAGCACGGCGAGGTGCGCTTCGGCGGCGTCGGCCGGCGCGGCGATGAGGAACACCAGGTCGGCCGCTCCGTCGGGCGCGCCGAAGTCGACCCCCGGGCTGAGCCGGGCGAAGGCGAGCGACGGCGTGGTGACGGCCGCACTCTTGGCGTGTGGGATCGCGATGCCGCCCGGAAGTCCGGTCTCGTCCTTCTCTTCGCGGGCCCTTGCGTCGTCGAAGAGCGCCTGGGCGTCGGTCGCCCGCCCCTCGGCGACCACGCGTGCGGCGAGGGAGCGGATGACGTCGGACTTCGTCGCGCCGAGTGGCGCGTCGAGGCTGACCAGACCTGGGGTGATGGTGTCGGACACGGTGACCTCCTGCGGTCGTGGGGTGGGTTCTAGGCGAGACGGGCGACGGGCACGTCGCCCGTCGGAAGATCGGCGGGGGTCGGCGCTTGCGTACCGGGGAGGGATGCCGCGGCCGCGCCGTAGCGGATGGCGAGACGCAGCCGCTCCTCGCTGTCGGCTCCCCGCGCCGCGGCGAGCACATAGCCGGCGAGAGAGCTGTCGCCCGCACCGACGGTGCTGCGCACCTGGATCCGTGGTGGCCGCGCCAGCCAGGCGCCATCGGCGCCGACCAGCACCGCGCCGCGAGAGCCGAGCGTGATGAGGGCAGCACCCACGCGCGCGGGCACCAGCGATCGCGCGACCTCGAGCACGGCGGCGGTGTCGGCGCCGTCGAGCGGCGTGCCGACGAGCTCGCCGAGTTCGTCGTCGTTGGGCTTGATGAGGTCGGCGCCGGCGGCAGCGACCACGGCCGCAAGAGCCGGACCCGACGCATCCACCGCGATGAGCGGGGCCGCGGTGCCGTGGGCCTCGCGCACGGCGCGAATGATCCGCACGTAGAAGTCCTCGGCGACACCGGGAGGCAGGGAGCCGGCGAGCACGAGCCAGCCGGCGCCCGCGGATGCGCTCACCACGGCGTCGACGACGGCGGTTGCCTCGTCGGCCGACAGCTCGGCTCCCGGCAGGTTGAGCTTCGTCGTCACCCCGGCAGGATCCGTGATCGCGAGGTTCGCGCGGACATGACCGCGGACGGGCACCGGCCGCGTGCGGAGAGCTGCCTCGTGGAGCGCCGCCTGGAACGGGTCCCCCGCAGCGAGGGGCAGGACGGCGAGGCAGTCCTCCCCCGCCGCGGCGACCGCGCGGGCGACGTTGATGCCCTTGCCTCCGGCATCCTCCCGTGCGGAGTCGGCACTCTGCACGTCGCCGACCTGCAGCGGAGCGGGCAGCACGACGGTGCGGTCGAGCGAGGGATTGGCGGTCAGCGTGACGATCATGCGAGCCAGACCTCCACGTCGGCGTCCGCGAGCGCGTCCGCGAGTTCGGCGTCGGGCGCGGCATCCGTGACGAGCACGTCCACATCCGACAGCGACGCGAAGCCCACGAGCAGCTCCGCTCCCAGCTTCTCGGCGTCGGCGACGACCACCACGCGTCGTGCCGATGCGACGATCGCGCGCTTCACCGCAGCCTCGTCGGGATCCGGCGTGCTGAGGCCGAACGAGGCCGACACGCCATTGGTGCCGACGAATGCGACGTCCGGACGCATCCCGGCGATGGCCTGCACGGTGTCGGCGCCCACGGCGGCGGCGGTGAGTCCGCGCACCCGCCCGCCCACGAAGGAGAGCGAGGCGCCGGGGACGCCGGCGAGGGCGTTGCCGAGAGTCAGCGAGTGGGTGACGACCTCGATGGGAGCGTCAGCGAGCCGAGGAACGAGCGCCGAAGCTACGGCGGCGGTGGTCGTGCCGGCGTCGAGGAACACCGATCCGGTGAAGTCGCGGCCGAGCGCGTCCAGCGCCCGCCGGCCGATCGCCTCCTTGGCTGTGCCGTGGTGGTCCCGTCGCTCGGCCAGCGAAGGTTCGCGCGTGCTCCCGCGCTCGGGCCCCACGGCTCCGCCGTGCACACGGCGCAATGCGCCCGTGGATTCGAGGTGGTCGAGGTCGCGGCGGATGGTCTCGGTGGTGACGTCGAAGCGGTCCGCGAGGTCGACGACGCTCACGCGGCCCTGCGCGGCCAGCAGGCGCTCGATCTGCTCGTGGCGCTCCGTTGCGTACATCTGCACAACCCTCCGTTGGATTCCAACACAATACAACACATACCAACATAAACACAACCGTGGGCCCCGGCAACGGGCGACTATCTTCGTACGGTGAACGAGTATCTTCGTACGGTGCCCGACAAGCCCGCCGCCGAGATCGCGATCGACAGCGGCCTGGTCCGCGCGCTGCTCGTGGCCCAAGCCCTCGATGAGATCCCCGATGCGGCGGACCTCCCGCTCGCGAAGATCGCCGAGGGCTGGGACAGCGAAGTGTGGCGCCTGGGGCACGCCCATGCCGTGCGCCTGCCCCGCCGTGCGCTCGCCGCACCGCTCGTCCGGCACGAGCAGGCCGTGCTGCCCGGCGTGGCCGAACAACTCGCACCGACCGGAGTGCGCGTCCCGTCGCCCGTCGTCGATGGCGTCCCCGATGCCGGATATCCGTGGCCGTGGTCGGTCGTGCCGTGGATCGAGGGCGAACGCGCGCTCGACGAATCGGCTGCCGCGCGCGGCGCATGGGCCGAGACGCTCGCCCATGCCCTGCACGCCCTGCATGTCGCGGCGCCCGCGAGCTACCCGCTGAACCCCTTCCGCGGCGTGCCCCTGGCCACTCGCATGGGGACGGTCGCGGAGAACCTGCGCAAGCTCGAAGAGGCGGGAACGGTGGACGCGACCGACGCCGAGAGGTTGAAGCGGGTCTGGCGCGATGGGCTTGCGGCGGCGCCGTGGAACCGCCCGCCGGTATGGATCCACGGTGACCTGCACCCCGGCAACCTGGTGGCTCGCGACGGCGGACTCGCGGGAATCATCGACTTCGGCGATGTCACCGCCGGGGATCCGGCGTACGACCTCGCGGTCGCGTGGCTCGCGTTCGACGCCACCGGCAGGTCCCGGTTCATGGCGGCGGCCGGCCCGCACTACGACGAGGCTGTCTGGATCCGCGCCCATGCGTGGGCCGCCGCGGTGGCTGCCATGCTTCTCGCGCACAGTGACGACAACCCCGACTATTTCGCGCTGGGGCAGGCCGCCGCCGCCGAGGTGATCGCCGACGCCGCGGTGTGATGCGACACGCGGCCGGTGCACGAGTTGCAGCGCGGCCGTCTCACCGACTGCTCAGCACCTCGGTCGACGCGATCTTCAGCACGCCGCCCTCGTCCGCGAACCGGTAGGCCGTGACCTCCTCCACCACCCGGCCGTCGCGGAAGTAGTAGGTCAGCGTCGCCTGCCCGGTGTCGGGTCCTGTCGCCCTGACGTCGGCGATCGAGACATCCGCGATCGCAGACCAGAATTCCTCGTATCCGCCGCGACCGCCGGCGTGATTCTCCTGATAGTCCGCGGTCATCAAAGGCCAGGCGCCGTCGCGGTTCTCGGGCATCATCGCGTAGTACCCCGAGATGGTGTCGACCACCCGCTGCTCGGGCGACACGGGCTCCGGCTCCGGCTCCGCTTCGGTCGGCGCGGAAGGGCTGGGCGCGGGCGAGACGACGGCGGGTTCGGGCGTCTCCTCGGCCGGAGCCGACGACGAAGTGGGTGCGGGCGTCGTGTCCGCCTCGGGTTGGACCCCCGGCCGCAGGAAGGCGAACAGCAGCGCACCACCGATCCCGACCGTGAACAGGAGGATCAGCGTGGCGGCGATGACTCCCGCTCGGCGCCGCGGGGAGGGGTGAGGGTCCGCAGGCGGCGGGTCTGTCGTCCATGACGGCACCTTGCCGACACCTTCCACCGCTGCACGCGCAGGCGCGGGCGGCCTCAGCGGTTCCGTCTCGGCTGTCGGAGCCTCGTACCGGGTCGGCTGATCGACCGGTACCGTCATCCCGATCGGCAGTCGTGCGGTCACCGTGCCGGCGGGCGTCGGAGGAGCCGTCGCCCGCCCGTCATCCAGGCCGGGTTGGGCGGGGACCGTCGGCGGTGCGGGCGGGGACGGCTCGTCGTCGTCGTCCCGCGCGTCGTCGAGTGCGACCGTCGGCGGCGGAGCTGTGTCCTGCGCCACGGTCTCCGCCTCGGGCTCTCGCAGTCCTCCGACAGCGGCTGCGTCGAATCCGAGCGCGAGCAGGCTGGCGGATACGGCCTGGTCGGCGGCACTCTCTGGCTGCACCGATCCCAGCGCCTCGACGACCCACTCCATGGCAGGCCGCCGCTTCGGCTGGGCGGCGAGCATCTTGCGCAAGATCGGCACCAGGGGCCCGGCGTGCTTCGGCGGCGGATATCCGCCCCGGGCGACCCGGTGCAGCAGAGCGATGGAGTTGCGGTCGGTACCGAACGGCGGCTCGCCCTCGACCATCGCGTAGAGAGTCGATCCGAGCGAGAACACGTCGGAGGCGAAGCTCGTCGGCAGTCCCCGCGCCACCTCGGGTGCGAGGTAGGCCGGCGTGCCGTGGACGATGCCCGTCGCGGTGATGGTGGCATCGCCCAGGGCGTGCGAAATGCCGAAGTCGCTGATCAGCGCCGAGCCGTCGCCCGTGACGAGGATGTTTCCGGGCTTCACGTCGCGGTGGACGATCTTGAGGGCGTGCGCAGCGGCCAGCGCGGACGCGACTTCCGCGCCGATGCGCGCCGCCTCCGCCGGCGTGAAGGTGCCGTGCTCGCGGAGGAGGTCGGAGAGCGGGGTCGACTCGATGAGCTGCATCACGATGCAGGGCTGACCGTCGTGCTCCACGACATCGAACACGGTGACCGCGTGAGGATGATGCAGCCCCGCGGTGATGCGCGCCTCCCGCATGGCGCGGTCCGTCGCGACCTGGCGCTCGTGATCGGTGAGCTCCGGCTGGGTGCGCAGCATCTTCAGCGCGACCGGCCGGCGCAGGAGGGAGTCCCAGGCCTGCCACACGACGCTCATCCCGCCCGCGCCCAGCATCTTGACGAGCCGGTAGCGGTCGGCGACGAGGGCGGTAGGAGTACTCATGGGTGTGCCGCCCCTCGAACCTCCCGTGAAGGCTACGCCGCGTCCAGCGGTGTCCGAGGGGGTTGCGTCGGGCGGCTCCTTGTGGAAGCAGCGAAGTCATGGCCGAGCTGCCGCCGGCACCTCCCCGAATGGCTCGGTGGGTCGCCGACCGTGCTGTCGACCCAACGGCAGCCGCAGGGAGAGCCGCCGGCCTGCTCGGGAGCGCCGCACCCGTGCCCGGGGCGTGAGCGCCATCACCGGAGGGGAAAACGAAAAACCCCCGCTCAGCGGGGGTTTTCTCGTTGGCTGGGGTACCTGGACTCGAACCAAGAACAACGGTACCAGAAACCGCCGTGTTGCCAATTACACCATACCCCAAGGCTGTCAGCCGAAGCCGTGCCGAGGAATGAGTCTACGCGACGCCGGCGCGTGCTCCAAACCGAGGCGTCAGCCGCGCGCGTCGGCCAGGGCGCGCAACCGGCGGATCGACTCGGGCTTGCCGAGCAGCTCCATCGACTCGAACAGCGGCGGCGAGATGCGGCGTCCGCTCAGGGCGAGGCGCAGGGGGCCGTACGCGACGCGCGGCTTCAGACCGAGGCCGCCGTCCTCGACCGGCGAGATGAGTGCGACGGCGAGAGCATCCTGCACGGCTGCGGCGGTGAACCCGCTGTCGGGCACCCGCTCGAGCGCGCCGACCGAGGCGACGAGCACCTCGATCGCGTTCGCCGGCAGGGATGCGAAAGCATCCTCCTGGTAGCTCCCGACATCGGTGAAGAGGAAGCCCAGCAGTGCGGGCGCCTCGCCGAGCAGCTGCATCCGCTCCTGAACGAGCGGAGCGGCCGCCGCGAGCATCGCCGCCTGCGTCGGGGTCGGGCTCGCGTCGATCAGGCCGGCGGCAGAGAGGTAGGGCACCAGGCGCTCGGCGAAGTCGGCGGGCTCCAGCATCCGGATGTGGTCGCCGTTGATCGACTCCGCCTTCTTCTGGTCGAACCGGGCCGGGTTCGGGTTGACGTCGACGATGTCGAACGCGGCGACGAGCTCCTCCAGCGAGAAGACGTCGCGGTCGGATGCGATCGACCAGCCGAGCAGGGCGAGATAGTTCAGCAGCCCCTCGTGGATGAAGCCCTTCTCACGCTGCAGGAACAGGTCGGCCTTCGGGTCGCGCTTCGAAAGCTTCTTGTTCCCCTCTTCGCCCAGCACGAGAGGCATGTGCGCGAAGCGCGGGATGAACGTCGTGATGCCGGCATCCACGAGCGCCCGGTACAGCGCGAGCTGGCGCGCCGTCGACGGCATGAGATCTTCCCCACGGATGACGTGCGTGATGCCCATCAGCGCGTCGTCGACGGGGTTCACGAAGGGGTACAGCGGAACTCCCCCGGCCCGCACCAGCACGAAGTCGGGGAACGATCCGGCGGGGAACGTCACCTCGCCGCGGATGAGATCGACGTAGGTGAGGTCCTCATCGGGAACGCGCAGACGCCAGGCCGGCTCGCGACCCTCGGCGCGGAACGCGGCCTTCTGCTCGTCGGTGAGGCGGCGGTCGAAGTTGTCGTAGCCGAGCTGCTTGGCGCGGCCGTTGGCCTCGTTGCGCGCGTCGATCTCTTCGGCCGTCGAATAGCTCTCGTACACGGCGCCCGCGGTGATGAGGCGGTCGAGCACCTCGCGGTAGATGTCGTGGCGCTCGGACTGCCGGTACGGCGCATGAGGCCCGCCCACCTCGACGCCCTCGTCCCAGTCGATCTTCAGCCACCGCAGCGCGTCGAGCAGCTGCAGATAGCTCTCCTCGCTGTCGCGGGCCGAGTCGGTGTCTTCGATGCGGAACACCAGCTTGCCGCCGTTGTGACGCGCGTACGCCCAGTTGAACAGGACGGTGCGGATGAGACCGACGTGCGGCAGTCCGGTGGGCGACGGGCAGAAGCGGACGCGGACGTCGGCGCCGGTGGCGGTCGTGGTGCGGGGATCAGGCGAAGAAGGCATCGGGTGAGAGTTTAGTCAGCCGCAGACGCGCCCGTCGGTGCCGTGGGACGAGCGGATGCCGCGGAAGCGGGCTCGTCGGTGCCGCGCTCGATGAGACGCGCCAGCGCATCGAGCGTCGCGCGTACCGCGGGCACGCGGTCCGCACCTCGAGCCGTCACGGTGTGGATGCGCCGCTGCTCGCCGGCCGGCAGCGGCACGATCGCGACCCCCGGAAGCAGCGGGAACGACTCCACCGCCATCCGCGGCAGCGTGGCCACGCCGATGCCCTGGGCGACCAGGCCCTCGACGGCCACGAAGTTGTCGGTCTCGAACGCGATGCGCGGCGCGAAGCCGGCGCGGTCGCAGAGCTCCAGCAGGTGACCGCGGCAGCGAGGACACCCCGCGATCCAGTCCTCGTCGGCGAGCGTGCCGACGTCGAGGGCGTCGGCGGCGCGCGCCGCAGGATGGCCGGCGGGCAGGACGGCGAGCAGCTCGTCGGCGCCGACGGTGTGCACCGACAGCCCCCGCGCGCTGGAACCGTGTGGGTCGTCCCGATCGCCCGGGTAGCTGAACGTGAGGGCGATGTCGGTGCGATCCTCGCGCACCGCCTCGACGGCTTCGGGCGGCTCGGCCTCGACATAGGTGAGAGAGATGCCCGGATGCCGCTGCGCGAGGTCCGCCAGCAGACGCGGCACGATCGTGGGCGACGCCGACGGGAAGGCGACCAACCGCACGCGTGCGGCGCGGAGGCCCCGCAGCTCGGCGAGCTCGCCGGCCGCGGCATCCAGGGCCGTGGTCACGGCCGGTGCGTGCCGCGCGAGGATCCGTCCCGCGTCGGTGAGCCGGACGCTGCGTCCGACCCGCTCGACGAGGGCGATCCCGAGGCGCTGCTCGAGGCGCTTGAGCTGCTGGCTGACGGCGGGCTGGCTGTAGCCGAGCGTGAGCGCCGCACCGGTGATCGACCCCGCGTCGGCGACGGCCTTCACGACGCGCAGCTCGCGGGCGTCGAAGCCGGGATCGTCCTCGAAGACGTCGGTCATGACCAAAGCATAAGGTCGAGTTATGTTTCTCATGGAACACCGGCCGTAGACACAGGGAATCGTCCCCGTCACGCTAGGGCTATGCCCACGATCGCCCACTCGGCCGCGCTCGACGCCGCGCGGCGCGAGTTCGCCGGCCGCGACTACCTGGCCGCCTGCACGGTCGGTCTGCCCAGCCGGGCCACCCGCCGCGCCGTGATCGCGGACCTCGATGCCGCCGGTGCAGGTCGCCCCGATCTCGCCGCTTATTGCGCCGCCGTCGAGCGTTCGCGGGGACTGTTCGCCTCACTGGTCGCCGTCGGCGCCGAGCGTGTGGCGATCGGCTCGCAGACCTCCGTCGCTGCGGGGTTGGTGGCAACGGCGCTGCCCCACGGCGCCGAGGTGCTCGTTCCCGACGGCGAGTTCTCGTCGATGGTGCTGCCCTTCGTGCACTCCGGCCGCGATCTCGTGGTGCGGACGGCGCCCCTTCACGATCTCGCCGCGCACGTGCGGCCCCGCACCGCGCTCGTGGCGTTCTCGGTGGTCCAGTCGGCCACCGGCGAGGTGGCCGATGCCGGGGCCATCGTCGCGGCCGCTGCGGCGCATGACGCCCTCACCCTGTGCGACGCGACCCAGGCCGTCGGGTGGCTGCCGGTCGCGGCATCCGCCTTCGATGCCGTGGTGTGTCATGCCTACAAGTGGCTCTGCGCGCCGCGAGGCGTGTCGTTCCTGACCGTCTCGGACCGACTGGCCGCGCGGATGACCCCCGTCAACGCCGGATGGTACGCGGGCGACGATCCGTGGGCGTCGTGCTACGGCGGCGAGGTGGAGCTCGCCCCCGACGCTCGGCGGTTCGACGTGTCGCCCGCGTGGCAGGCGTTCGTCGGGGCGGCACCTGCGCTGGCGCTGTTCGCCGCGCTCGATCCGGTCGAACTCCATGCGCACGCGACGGGCCTCGCCGCCGCGTTCCGCGCAGGGCTCGGCATGGCCGAGCCGGCGCGCCCGTCGGCGATCGTCACGTGGGATGACCCGGACGGGAGCGAACTCGGTCGGCTGATGTCCGCGGGCATCACTGCCTCCGGCCGGTCAGGGCGCGCCCGCGTCGCGTTCCACGTCTTCAACGACGAGGACGACGTCGACCTGGCTCTCGCCGCGCTCGGCCACTGATTCCGCGGGCGGCCACTGCGCCCGCGCACAGGGCGGCGAAGAACGCCGCAGTGGCTCCGACGGACAGCGTCCCCTCAGCCACCGGCGGGCGCGTCGCCCACCGGTGCTGGGCGCCGCGACGCCCGCCAGCCGAGGGGCGCGAGCAGCACCGAGGCCGCGACCAGCACCAGCACGACGAGGGCGAGGCCGCCGTAGCCGATCCCGCCGAGCACCGCGCCGGCCGCGATCGCACCGAGGCCGCCCACGATGCTCATGGTGAAGTCGCTGATGCCCTGGCGCCGGGTGCGCAGCGCCTCGGACGACGATTCGGTGAGCAGGGTCGAACCGGCGACGGTCGATGCACTCCACCCCAGACCGAGGAGGACGAGCGCGATCGTCACCGCTGTCGTCGAGAGCTGCCCGAATGAGGCGGTGAGGAGCGCCGCGACGAGGAGCACCTGGCCGATCAGGATCGTCGGCACGCGCCCGAACTTGTCGGCGAGGATGCCGAAGACCGGCGAGAGCACGTACATCCCCGCGATGTGGAGGCTGATCGTCAGCCCGATGATCGACAGCGTCGCGGCCTCGGTCGCACCATGGGTCAGATGCGCCAGGTGCACCGGGGTCATCGCCATCACCGACACCATCGTGCCGTGCGCGGCCGCCACCGCGAAGATCGCGTAGCGGGCGGCGACCGGCCGATCGGCCTTGGCGATGACGCGACTGCTCGCCCGCGCCGACGCGACGACACGCTGCGCGAGGAGCAGCGGGTCGGGCCTCATGGCGACGAGGTACAGCACGATGGCGAGGCCCTGTGCGACGAGGGTGAACAGGTACGGCCCGGTCAGCGGCGGCATGCCGATCGCTCCGCCGATGATCTCACCGGGGCCGGTGAGGTTCGGCCCGAGCACGGCGCCCACCGTCGTCGCCCACACCACGATCGACAGATCGCGACCGCGCGAGGCATCCGTGGCGAGGTCGGCTGCTGCGAAGCGCGACTGCAGGTTGGCCGCCTGGCCCGCACCGATGATGAGGAAGCCGACGAGCAGCAGCGGGAACGCCCGCAGTGAGACGGCGACGATCACGAGTCCCACGCCGACGAGGGCGACAGCCATGCCCGTCGTGAGCGAGCGCCGCCGCCCGCGACGGCGGGCGATCGCGGCGAGCGGCACGGCCGTCATCGCCGTGCCGAAGGTCACGGCGGCGGCGGCGAGTCCCGAGAAGGCGTCCTCGCCCGAGAGCTCGGCCGCGAGCACGGCACCGAGCGACAGCGTGGCCCCGAAGGCCAGTCCGCCGAGCACCTGACCGAGGGAGAGCACCCAGACTGTGCGTCGCTGGACACCGGCCACCTCTTCGGCGGTCGTCCCGCTGTCGGTCCCCGCCCCGACAGGATCGGCGTGCGGTGCGCTGCCGGTCTCGTCAGGCTTCACGGGCCCTGTCACGCATCTCGGGCCCTGTCACGCATCTCGGGCAGAGTTGCGCAGGATGCCGAGCCCGGTGATCTCGACCTCAACGGTGTCTCCCGCGACGATCTGGCCGACGCCGGCCGGGGTTCCCGTGAGGATGACATCCCCCGGCAGCAGCGTGAACGCCGCCGAGGCGAACGCGATCACGTCGGCGAGGGAGAAGATCATGTCACTGATGGGGCCCTGCTGCCGCACCTCTCCGTTCAGGCGCGTGGTGATCACAGCGGGGCCGTCGACGTCGAAGTCCGTCTCGATCGCGGGGCCGAGCGGGCACGACGTGTCGAAGCCCTTCGCGCGGGCCCACTGTCCGTCGGACTTCTGCCAGTCCCGGGCAGTGAGGTCGTTGGCGATCGTGTAGCCGAAGACGTAGTCGAGCGCGTTCTCGGCCGGCACGTTCTTCGCGATGCGGCCGATGACCGCCGCCAGCTCGCCCTCGAAGCTGATGAAGTCCGAGCCCTTCGGCAGCACGACGGCGTCGCCGGGGCCGACCACCGTGGTGTTGGGCTTGAAGAAGAGCATCGGTGCCGTGGGCACGTCGTTGCCGAGCTCTGCCGCATGATCGCGATAGTTGCGGCCGACGCAGACGAGCTTCGAGCGAGGGATGACCGGTGCCAGCAGCGCGACATCGGCGAGCGGCACGCGCTCCCCCGTCGTGTCGTACCCGGCGAACATCGGGTCACCGGCGAGGACGACGAGCTCTCCCTCGTCGACGATCCCGAACTTGATGGCGTCGTTGTGGCTGAAGCGCGCGATCCTCACCGGATCAGCCTAGCCATCTCGCTCGACACCACCAGGCCCGACACGGACAGCCCCGAGCCCGCGCAGCGCGCCGACCCGGGGCATCCGGAGAACCGGTGATCAGCCGTCGAGGCGCATCAGCCACCCGTGGCGATCGGCCACGCGCCCGTACTGGATGCCGGTCAGCTCCTCGCGCAGGGACAGCGCCAGCTCGGACGCCGCATCGCCGTCGTGCACGATCTCGTAGTCATCGGCCACGAGCTTGCCGATCGGCACGATGACCGCCGCCGTGCCGCACGCGAACGCGCCCACGATGGAGCCGGATGCCGCGCCCTCGCGCCACTCGTCGATCGAGACCTTGCGCTGCTCGACGACGAGCCCGCGGTCCTGTGCGAGCTGCAGCACCGACGCCAGCGTGATCCCCTCGAGGATCGAGTCCGACTCGGGAGTGATGAGGCGGCCGTCGTCCGTCACGAGGACGAGGTTCATGCCCCCGAGCTCCTCGATGTAGCCGTCGTCGAGGAAGAGCACCTGCTGGCAGCCCTTCTCGTACGCCTCGGCCTGCGGCAGGAGGCTCGACGCGTAGTTGCCGCCGGTCTTCGCCGCCCCTGTGCCGCCCTTGCCCGCGCGGGCGTAGCGGCTCGACAGGGCGATGTTGACGGGCTGCACGCCCCCGGCGAAGTAGGCCCCGGCGGGGCTGGCGATGAGGTAGTACCCGACCTTCTTCGCGGCCCGGACGCCGAGGAAGGCCTCCTTGGCGAACATGAAGGGGCGCAGGTACAGGCTGGTCTCAGGGGCGGTGGGAACCCACGCGCCATCCACCGCGATCAGCTGGCGGAGCGACTCGAGGAAGTACTCGGCGGGCAGCTCCGGCAGCGCCAGTCGCTGCGCCGAGCGCTGCAGGCGGGCCGCGTTGCGGTCGGCGCGGAAGGTCCAGATGGACCCGTCGGCGTGACGGTAGGCCTTGAGCCCCTCGAAGATCTCCTGCGAGTAGTGCAGCACGGCCGCCGCGGGGTCCAGCGGGATGGGACCGTACGGCTGCACGCGGGGACGGTGCCATCCGCCCTTCTCGGACCAGCAGATGTCGACCATGTGGTCGGTGAAGTGCTGGCCGAAGCCCGGGTCGGCGAGGATCGCCTCGCGCTCGGCATCCGGAGTCGCCTCGGTGTTCCGCGAGACGTTCCAGATGAGGCCTGCGGCCGAGGGCGCCTGGAGGGGAAGGTCGATGGTCATGGGTGGAATCCTCTGTCGGTAGGACGACGTGATCTCAGATTACGCCTGGAGCCGGGCGACGATCGCGTCGCCGATCTGCGTCGTCGTGCGGGTCGCGCCCGCGTCGGAGCCGCGTGCGGCAAGATCCTCCTCGACCGCGGTCGTGACGCGGCGGGACTCGTCCGGAAGCCCGAGATGGTCGAGCAGCAGTGAGACGGAGAGGATCGCGGCCGTGGGATCGGCCTTCTGCTGGCCTGCGATGTCGGGCGCCGATCCGTGCACGGGCTCGAACATCGAGGGGAACGCGCCGTCGGGATTGATGTTCCCCGAGGCGGCGAGGCCGATGCCACCGGTGACGGCGCCGGCCAAGTCGGTGAGGATGTCGCCGAAGAGGTTGTCGGTGACGATCACGTCGAAGCGGCTCGGGTTCGTGACCAGGTAGATGGTGGCCGCGTCGACGTGGACATAGTCTACGGTCACGTCCGGGTGCTCGAGAGCGACCTCGTCGACGAGGCGCTTCCAGATGCCGCCGGCGTGGACCAGCACGTTCGTCTTGTGCACGAGCGTGAGCTTCTTGCCGCGACGCTCGGCCAGCTCGAACGCGTACCGCACGACCCGCTCGATCCCGAACGCGGTGTTCACGGAGGTCTCATTGGCGACCTCGTGCGGAGTGCCGGTGCGGATCGATCCGCCGTTGCCGACGTATGGCCCCTCGGTGCCCTCGCGGACGACGACGAAGTCGACGTCGCCCGGCGCGGCGAGCGGTCCGGGCACGCCCGGGTACAGCTTCGACGGCCGCAGGTTGACGTAGTGGTCGAGCTCGAACCGCAGCTTCAGCAGCAGGCCGCGCTCGATGTTGGCATTCTTCAGGCGAGGGTCGCCGGGAACTCCCCCGACGGCCCCGAGCAGGATCGCGTCGTGCGCCTTGATCGCCTCGAGGTCGTCGTCGGTCATGGTGTCGCCGGTCTCGAGGAAGCGGCCGGCGCCCAGCGAGAAACGGGTCTTCTCGAAACGGATGCCGCTGCCCGCGGCCGCGGCATCCAGCACCTTCTCCGCCTCGGCGATGACCTCCGGACCGATGCCGTCACCCGGGATGACGGCCAGCTTCACGACGCGCGACATAGTGCTCCTACGACTTCTGGCGGGATCCTCCCAGGGTAGTGGCCGCGATGACCCCCGCGACGACGACGAGGACGGCGCCGATCAGCGCCGTGACGGTGACCCCCGCGTCGAAGGCGGCGGCTGCCGCCTCGAAGAGCGCCGCACCCGTGCTGCCGCCGATCTCGCCCGCGGCGTGCACCGCACCGGCGAGCGTCTCCGACGCGGCCTGGGCCGCGGCATCCGGGACTCCCTCGGGGACGACGAGGTTCGTCCGGTAGAGCGCCGTGAGGATGCCGCCGAGCACAGTTGTGCCGAGCACCGCACCGAGCTCGTACGCGGTCTCGGAGACCGCGCTCGCGGCACCCGCCTTCGCAGGCGGGGCGCTCGACAGCACCAGCTCGTTCGAGACCGTCTCGGCCGCGCCGATGCCGATGCCGAGCGAGATGAAGGCCGCCACCAAGGCTCCGATGCTCTCCGGTCCCGTGGCGAACGCCACGGTCACGTAGCCCGCGACCGAGAACACGAGCGCCACCGGAACGACGACGCGAGCGGGCCACTTCTTGGAGATCGGCACGACAGCCAGACCGGCGACGATCATCATCGCGAGGCCCGGCACCAGCGCGAGACCTGCCTCCATCGGCGAGAGCCCGACGATGAGCTGCAGGTGCTGCGCCACGAAGAAGAGGAACCCGACGAGAGCGATGACGCTGAGGAGGTTCACCATCAGCGCGCCGCTGAAGCTCCCCCGGCGGAACAGGCGCATGTCGAGCATCGGCGTGCGCGCGCGCAGCTGCCGCCGCACGAACAGCACACCGAAGCCGAGCCCCGCGACCATCGGAAGCCACGCAGCGACCGCGAAGCCGTGCACCGCGAGCTCCTTGATGCCGTAGACGATGGGGATCATCGTCGCCATCGAGAGGGCGATGCTCAGCGGGTCGATGCGGCCGGGCTTCGGATCGCGGCTCTCGGGAACGAGCAGCGGCGCCAGCACCAGCAGCGGGATGAGCACGGGCACCGACAGCAGGAACACCGAGCCCCACGCGAAGTGCTCGAGAAGGAGTCCGCCCACGATCGGGCCGAGCGCCGCGCCGGCAGAGAACATGGCAGCCCACACGGCGATCGCGAGGCGGCGCTGATCGCGGTCGGTGAAGATGCTGCGCAGCAGCGACAGCGTCGAGGGCATCAGCATCGCGCCGAACACGCCCATGCCTGCCCGCGCGGCGATGAGCCAGGCGGCGCTCGGGGCGAAAGCGGCGAGCACCGACACCGCGGCGAACCCGGTGGCGCCGATCAGCAGCATCCGCCGTCGCCCGAACCGGTCGCCGAGCGTGCCCATGGTGACGAGCAGCCCGGCCAGCACGAGCGGATAGGCATCGATGATCCAGAGCTGCTGCGCGCTCGACGGCCCCAGCTCGAGCGCGATCGACGGCAGGGCGAAGCTCAGCACCGTGTTGTCCACCGACACGAGGAGCACGGGCAGCATCAGCACGACGAGCGCCGCCCAGCCGCGCCAGCCGACCCGGCGTCCCTGAGCGTCGGCGAGCGAGAGTTCTTGAGTGAGTGTCATCATTTCTATACCGTCCAGCCGGTATAGTATCAGAATGCCGCGTGCCCTGTCGATACGATCGAGGCCATGAGCCGCCCTCCCCTCGCCCGCGAGAAGGTGCTCGACGCCTTCGAGCAGATCCTCATCGAGGAGGGCGAGCGAGCGGCGACCATGGATGCCACCGCCAAGGCGGCAGGCGTGTCGAAAGGCGGGCTGCTCTACCACTTCGGCACGAAGGAAGCGCTCGAGTCGGCGATCATCGACCGGCTCCGCATGCTGGTGGCCGACGATGTCGCCACGATGGCGGCGGCCCCTGAAGGACCCATCGCGTACTTCCTGCGCACCTCCGTGATGGCCAACGACCCGATCGACCGCGCGATCCTCGCCACGTCACGGCTCGCGCAGGGCGGTGATGCGGTGGCCAGCGACGCGCTGCGCGACGTCCGCGAGCAGTGGGCCGCGGCCCTGCGACCGCACACGAAGGATGCGGTGGCCCTGGACCTGGTGATGCTGGTCAGCGACGGCCTCTACTTCAACAACGCCCTGGCGGGCGGGTCGATCCCGGGACCCGTCCCCCGCGGTCCGGCGCTCGACGCACTCATCGCCCTCGTCGAGCGCGCGACGCGGGGCTGAGCTCACTGAGCGCGGCACTCACCTGCGAGCGCGCCACTTCGCGACGGCGCGCTCGCACCAAAGTGCAGCGTTCGCGTTCGCGTTCGCGTTCGCGTTCGCGGTTCCGTCGCGGCGCGCAGCGGAGACGGGCACGGGGCGGCCACCTGCGCGGAAGCCTCCCCCGGCGGCCGTCTGTCAGTCCTCGGTGACCTCGATGCGACGGAACAGGTCGGCGCCCACCGACTCGCGCATCTCGTCGAGAAGCTCCTCGGGGACCGGCGAATCGACCGTCAGCACCGAGAGGGCGCGCCCGCTGGCATCGGCCTGCGCCACCTGGAGACCGGCGATGTTGATGCCGGCGCTGCCGAGCTTCTGGCCGTAGATCGCGACGATGCCGGGACGGTCGGCATACCGCATGACGAGGTGGTGGCGCTCGATGGGCACCTCGATCTCGTAGCCGTTGATGCCGACCACCTTGGGGACCATGCGCGTGCCGGCGAGCGTGCCGGCGATCGTGAGCACGGTGCCGTCGGCGAGCGTGCCGCGGAGGATCGTGATGTTGCGGTACAGCGGGCTCTCGGCTTCGACGATCAGTCGGGTCTCGATGCCGCGCTGCTCGGCGAAGAGCGGCGCGTTCACGTAGGAGACGTTCTCACTGACCACGTTGGCGAGGATGCCCTTGAGAGCGGCCAGCCGGTAGACGCTGACGTCGTAGGCCGCGAGCTCGCCCCGCACCTCGATGTCGAGGCTCGTGAGAGCGCTGTGTGCGAGACCCGTGAAGAACTGACCGAGCTGCTCGACGAGCGAGATGCCGGGGCGCACGAACGGGTCGATGACACCGCCGGCGACGTTGACGGCGTCGGGCACGAGATCGCCCTCGAGCGCGAGCTTGACGGACTTCGCGACCGAGACGCCCGCCTTCTCCTGCGCCTCGTCGGTCGAGGCTCCCAGGTGCGGCGTGACGACGACGTTGGGCAGGCTCAGCAGCGGGAAGGCCGTGCCCTCGGGTGCGGGCGGCTCGCTCGTGAAGACGTCGAGCCCGGCGCCGGCGATCTCGCCGGTGGTCAGCGCGGTGTACAGCGCCTCTTCGTCGATGAGTCCGCCGCGCGCGACGTTGACGACGAACGCGGACTTCTTCATGAGGCGGAACTGCTCGGTGCCGATCATGCCCGTGGTCTCGGGCGTCTTGGGCATGTGGATCGTGACGAAGTCGCTCTGCGCGAGCAGGTCGTCGAGTTCGAGCAGCTGCACGCCGAGCTGCTGCGCGCGCGTCGGGGTGACGTAGGGATCGTAGGCGACGACCGAGACGCCGAATGCCTGGAGCCGGGCCGCGATGAGGGCGCCGATGCGACCGAGGCCGATGATGCCGACGGTCTTCTCGAAGAGCTCCGTGCCGGTGTACGAGCTGCGCTTCCAGGCGCCGCCGGCCAGCGACGCGTGCGCGGCCGGGATGCGGCGGGCGAGGCTGAGGATGTGCCCGACGGTCAGCTCGGCCGCCGAGATGATGTTCGACGTCGGCGCGTTGACGACCATGACGCCGGCCGTCGTGGCCGTCTTGATGTCGACGTTGTCGAGTCCGACGCCCGCGCGAGCGACCACCTTGAGGACGGGAGCCGCGGCGATCGCCTCGGCATCGACCTTGGTCGCCGAGCGGATCAGCACCGCGTTCGCGTCGGCGAGGGCGGCCAGCAGTGCCGGGCGGTCCGTGCCGTCGACGTGGCGCACGTCGAAGTCGGGGCCGAGGGCGTCGATCGTGGCGGGAGAAAGTTCTTCGGCGATGAGGACGACAGGCTTCGGCACGGGTGGTTCCTTTGGGGGCGGTGCGCGAGCGCGCGGAGCAGGGCAGACCGGATGCCGCGCCGCACGCCGTCGGGGGCGAGGCCTGTGCCAGCCTACCGCCCGTGCGGCGGCCCACCCGACCGTGTGACGGAGCCGGGCCCGGGCTCGGCCCGCTCCGGCTTCGGAACCTCAGCCGAGGAAGGAGGCCGAGTTGAGCGTCGTATACGCCACGACGTTCAGCCAGAACACCGCGACCAGCGCGAGGCCGGTGAGCATGACGAGCAGCAGTTCGTGCGGCGCACGTCGGTATCCGATGGCGAAGGCGCCGCCCCAGACGATCAGCGGGAAGACCGCGGCGAAGATCCAGATGAACCAGCCGAGTGCGTTGAGCGTGAGGCCGGCGTCCGCGAACACCTGGAGGGTGGCGACCAGGTTGCCGATCGCGTTCCACACCGCGTACGCGTAGAAGAGCCCGACGATGCCTGCGATCGCGGCGACGAGCCAGGTGGGCGTCCTGCCCCTCCGCGAGGCAGCTGCGGCGGCGGCGGGCGCGACGGGGCCGGAGTCTCGCGACGATGGGCCGGCGTCGTCCGCAGAAGGGGCGGGAGTCACGGTCTCGTTCATTGTCCGATCGCCCCGATCATCACGAAGGGCCAGGGCAGCAGCACGATCACTCCCACCGCCAGCCACACGAACCGCACCCATGCCCGTGAGCGGCGCGTGAGGAGGAAGGTCGTCGCGAACCACAGCACGGGCGCGAGCACGGCGAGCCACAGGCTCCCCTGGTACATCACATCGAGGACGAGATACTGTGCGCGGCCTTGCAGTCGCAGCCCGCCGATGAGCCACCCGATGGCGTAGAGGGCGTAGACGCCGCCGAGCACTCCCAGGGCGACGAGCGTGCCGTTGCCGAGCGACCGGGCCTCGGGGGCGGGCGTGGCAGCGTCGGCGGATGACTCGCGGTCGGCGCTGGAGTCGTCGACGGATGCCGCATCCGCCGCACTCCCGGCCGCTACCGTCTCGCTGCCCTTGCCGACGGCCGTATAGCCCTTCGGAAGCGCCGGTGCCTGCGCCGGCGCTTCCGACGCGGCATCGGCTGTCGGTTCCGGTTCGGGCTCGGCGGCCGCGCCGAGGTCGAGGGTGGGGTCGTCGTCGCCGTCCCAGGTGAGGGCGTCGTCGTCGCGTCCGGTCGTCACCGTCTCAGAGTAGTGCCGCGGTGCCACGCCGCCGAGAGCCGACCGGCGTTGCGGCGGCCCTCGGGGGGCGACCCGTCACTCGAACAGGCGCAGCATCAGCGTGTGCCAGGTCTCCGGGCCGACGATGCCGTCCGCGGGCGGCAGGAAGACCTGCTGGAACTCCCGGACGGCGGCGTCCGTCTGCGGGCCGAAGTCGCCGTCGACGGTCACCGCGGCCAGGAGGCTCTGCACGGCACGCACCGCCTCGCCCTTCGCGCCCGCCGGCCCGTCGCCCTGCTTCACCGTGATGATGAGGCTCGGCCAGTCCAGCTGGCCGAGGGTGGTCGAGATCTCCACAGCGCGCAGCGTCTGCTGGAAGGTGCGCGCAGCCTGACCGCTCAGGGGTCCGAACGCGCCGTCGGCCACGATGGTCGCGCCGTGAGCGCGCAGCAGATGCTGAGCGGCGAGCACGCGCCAGTTCGTCGCCTGCGATGATCCCTGCTTCACGAGCGCCCAGGGGCGCTCCCCCGGCACGAACGTGCTGAAGAACGACCACGTCTCGCGACCCGCCACACCGTCCAGCGTGAGGCCCCACGACTCCTGGAAGAACTCGACGCGTTCCTTTGTGATGGGACCGAAGATGCCGTCGACGACGAGCGGATCCTCCCCGGGGGACCGCGCGAGCCCAAACTGCTGGACAGCGCGGACGGCTTCTCCGGTGGACCCCTGCTGCACCGCGACGACCAGCCGCGGCCAGGTGATGGGTCCCACGATGCCGTCGGAGGGAACCCCCTGAGCGGTCTGGAAGGCACTGACGGCCGCGACGGTCGCGGGATCGTACGTGCCGGTCACGGTCAGGGCGTGCCCGTGCGCGCGCAGGAGATGCTGGATGCCTGGGACGATCGCGGCGGACGATCCCGCTCCGACGGTGCTCCACGGTTCGACGTTCATGACGGCTCCTCTGATCGGTGTCCGATGCGGGGCTTCGCCCCACTGACTTTCGAGGTCCCGCCGGGACGCCGTGATACGTCCGTGCCAGAAGCGCGACGCGCCTCAGCCGGCCGCCGCGACGGCCTCCGCGACGATCGCCGCATCGGTCACGTCGTGCCCTTCGGAGCCGCCCCCGGGTCCGG
Organism: Microbacterium sp. ZW T2_14; assembly: GCF_044987405.1. Classification (NCBI taxonomy): domain Bacteria; kingdom Bacillati; phylum Actinomycetota; class Actinomycetes; order Micrococcales; family Microbacteriaceae; genus Microbacterium; species Microbacterium sp. ZW T2_14. The sequence goes on from NZ_JBJDRK010000003.1 coordinate 62,264, forward strand.
ACGGCGCGTCGCGCGCGACGCGCGACCGTGCCGACAGGTGGACGGCATCGACGCCTGCGGCGAAGAGTGCCGGGATGTCGGCCGGCTGCACACCGCCGCCCGCCATGAGCTCGACAGCGCCGGACCGTGCCGCGAAAGCCGCCAGCACCGGCAGTCCGTCGATGGAACGGGTCGCGCCACCGGAGGTCAGCACACGGTCGACCCCCTCCGCGACGAGCTCGTCGAAGACTGCGGCAGGGTCGGCGGCGGCATCGACGGCGCGGTGGAACACCAGTGCGGCCGAGCCCGCGGCATCCCGCCATGCGCGCAGCGTGTCGACGTCGAGGCCTCCGGCTGCCGTCAGTGCCCCGACGACCACCCCTCCTGCACCGCGCTCGACGCACGCGCGGATGTCGGCCGCCACCACCGCGACCTCATCGGAGCTGTAGACGAAGCCGCCGCCGCGGGGACGCACCAGGACGTTGACCGTCGACGCATCGACGGCCGCCAGGACGGCCTCCAGCGTCGCCAGCGAGGGCGTGAGGCCGCCGACGTCGAGCGCCTGGCACAGCTCGAGACGCGTGGCGCCGGCCTCGAGCGCTGTCCGCGCACCCACGGCATCTTGAACGGCGATCTCGATGGGGCGGTGTGCAGGCATGCGGCGAGCATATAGCCGGGGCCAGCGGGGCGCAGGCAGAGTGAGACCCGCCGCTCCCCGGGCGGCGGGTCTCTACGGATTCACGAGAATCGCAGTTGGCGCGGCCTCGCGAAGAGGTCCCGGAACCAGACGCCGGCACCGGCGATCACGTGCCCCGTGGGGCTCACGGGTGTGATCGTGGCGCCGCGATCGGCGATGCTGTGGAGAATCTCGTTCTCGCGATGGAGGGCGACCGCCCGCTCGCGATGGAGCCGGTCGGCCGTGAAGATCAGGGCGATGCCGTCCATGGCCGTTCCTTTCGTGGTGACCGCCGGGCTCGGCGATGCTGTGATGCTGTGAGTGGCAGACCCCTCCCGGTGATACGCGGCGTCGCCCGGTCAGAAGACCGGCGTGCCCGCCCGCACGAGCTTCCAGTTCACGACGTGGAAGTCGGCGGGGTCGATCACCCCGGTGTCCGACGCGTAGGCGACGATCGCCTCGCGGATCGCGACCTGGGCGTTGTACACCACCGGTGCGCCCGCGATGTGCGGGAAGCCGCCGCCGCCGGACTGACGGTAGTTGTTGACAGCGACCACGAAGCGCTGGTCGGCCGCGACGGGCACACCCGCCCACGCCAGGTTCGCGATGCGCGAGCCCTGCGGCTGCGAGATGTCGATGTCGTAGGTCACACCTGAGAACTGGTCGAAGTTGTAGTCGGGGGTGTTCAGCGCGTTCGTCCACGACGCCGGTGCGACCGGAGCGTCCGGGGCGACAGTGAGGAAGTACTTGGCCGAGTACTCGAGATAGTCCTTGATCTGGGCGCCGGTGAGTACCGAGGCCAGCAGCGTGTTGTCGTAGATGTAGAGGCCCGCGACATCCCTGATCGTCACCTGGCCGGCGGGGAACGTGGCGGCGCGGTTGAAGGGCGCCGCGATCGAGATGATCGGGAGGGATGCCTCGGCCGAGCCCGCGATCGCCTTCGACACCGTCTCGATCTGCACGTGGTTGACGTAGTCGAGGATCGCGGTGTCCTTCCAGCACGACTCCGCGGCCGAGAGCGTCTCGGTGGAGGTCGCGACCGGCGTGTTGACGTAGGCGACGACGGCATCGTGCTGCGCCTGCACGACCGCCACCAGCGCGGGGTCGTCCTCGACGGTGTTCGCGTTCACCGAATGCGCCGACGTCGACACCACGGTCCAGGATCCGCGTGAGAACGCGAGGTCGAGGTCGAACACGCTGAGCCGCTGCCCCCACTTCGCGGGCTCGCTCATCACGACCTGCTTGCCGGTCGCCGCGTTGGTCACGATGCGCTGCGGCACATCGTTGTGCGCGTGGCCGAAGAGGATGACGTCGATGCCGGGCACCTGCTCCGCCAGCAGCGCCGACGCATTCTCGACCGGCAGGTCGCTCCCGTACGACGACAGTCCGCTATCACCCGCGTGCACGCTCACGACGACGACGTCGACGCCCCGGCGACGCATCACCGGCACCCAGCGCGCGGCGGAGTCGACGACGTCGAGCACGTCGACCTTCCCGCTGACGTTCGCCTTGTCCCAGATCACGATGCCCGGATTGGTGAGACCGAGGACGCCGACCCGGATGGGCGGCAGGCCGGCCCCGGCGTGCATGGTCTTGATGACGAACGGCTCGTAGCGGGGCACCGTCGTGCCCGCGTGCACGGCGTTCGCCGCGAGGGCGGGTGCATCGAGCTGCGAGATCCAGTTGTCGAGGAAGTCCAGGCCGTAGTTGAACTCGTGGTTGCCGAGTGCGACGGCGTCGTAGCCGATCGCGTTGAACTGTGCGGCCATCGGGTGGATGGCGCCCGATGTCGTGACCGGGTCGACCGTCGCGAAATAGAACCCGAGCGGCGTGCCCTGCAGCGTGTCGCCCGCATCGAAGAGCAGCGTGCGCTCCCGCCCGACGTCCGCGCGCACCTGGTTCACCAGGCTCGACACCCGCGCGAGTCCGATCGCGTTCTTCCCGCTGTCCGTGTATGCGGCGTCCTTGTAGTAGTCCCAGTTCAGCGCGTTCGCATGGATGTCGGACGTGCCCATGATGGCGATCCTGACCAGCTTCTCGCCGGGGGCGGCGACGGCCTTGGGGGCGGCGCCCCAACCGGCCGCCGCGAGCACACTCGCCGCCGACGCGCCGACGAGGAAGTTCCGCCGGCTGAGACCTGAGCGCTGCGGGGTGTCCGCGAGTGGCGGCAGGTCGTGGTCGGGCAGGTGGTCAGGCATGTGTTCTCCCATGGCGAGGATCACATCACGTGCGCGTGCCCGCGACAAGGATCCGCTCATGAGGAAACTCTCAGCCAGGCGTAGCCCGCCGTCTCGAGGCGACGACGCCCACTCCCACCGGACATCCGATGTTAAGTCCCGGCGTCGTCGCGCGAGCACGGGTCGCTCCGTCTGCGGCGCTCGCCGCAATGCGCTCAGTCCCCATCAAGCGTGAGCTCGATGACGGGAACGAGGACGTCGGGCCGCACGACCGGAAGGTGGATCGAGAGCGTGCCCTCCGCCTCCCCCGCCGGGGTCAGGTTGCTGGCCGTCTGCGTCGGATCGGCAGCCGTCGTCCGCAGCCACGACCCGTCGTGAAGGAATCGTGCATACGAGACTCTCCCGGCGAGGTCGGGCAGGTGCACGAAGCCGAGCGGCCACGAGAGCAGGTGCAGGTAGAGCTTGCTGCCGCGGCGCGTGTAGACGCCCTCCCGCGGGGGCGTGAAGTCCGCATGGCCCGCGCCGACGATCGCGCCGCGATGCAGCCGCATCCACTCGGCGATCTCGGAGAGCGTGCGCTCGTCCCGTGGCGCGATCGCCCCGCGCCCGTCCGGACCGATGTTGAGCAGCATGTTGCCGTCCATCGACACCGAGTCGGCGAGCATCTGCACGAGGAGCGTCGCAGACTTCTGCTCGGCGTTGTCGCGGTGGTAACCCCAGGAGCCGTTCATCGTCTGGCACGCCTCCCACACCTGCAGCTCTCCGTCGACCGTGAGCGGAGAGGTCGGCTGATACTGCTCCGGCGTCACGAAATCGCCCGGGATTCCGAGGCGATCGTTGACGAGCATCTCGGGCTGGAGTCGGCGGCACATCGCCAGCAGGGCCTCGGCATCCCAGTCCTCGGGCCCCTTGCCTGCCAGCCCGTCCACAGTCTCGGGCGAGGTGAAGTCGAAGAAGAGGTAGTCGATCCGGCCGTAGTCGGTCAGGAGCTCCCGCACCTGCGCATGCAGGAACTCGCGGTAACGCGCCATGTCGCGTCCCTCGTTGAGCGCCGCCACGTCGTCACCGCGACGAGGATGGTTCCAGTCGACGGTGAAGTCGGGATGATGCCAGTCGAGGAGCGAGTGGTACAGGCCGACACGCAGCCCCTCCTCGCGAAGGGCGTCGACGTACTCGCGCACCAGGTCGCGGCCGCAGGCGGCCACCGAATTGAACTCGCTCGCGGCGGTGTCCCACAGCGCGAATCCGTCGTGATGCTTGGTGGTCAGCACCACGTAGCCCGTGCCCGTCGCCTTCGCGCGGCGCGCCAGGGCGCGGGCGTCGAAGAGATCGGGATCGAAGTGCTCGAAGTACTGGCGGTAGTCCTCGTCGGTGAGTCGCTCGTAGTTCTGCACCCACTCGTGACGCGCAGCCGCGCTGTACAGACCGAAGTGCACGAACATCCCGAACCGCGCTTCGTCGAACCACTGCTGTCGCATCCTCGCCCCACTCACCTTTCGCCCGTGCGTCTCATTATCCTGACACAGACATCGGATGTCTGGGCTCCCAGAGGTCCCGCAAACGCAAGAGCCCGACCCCCTACGGGGCCGGGCTCTCGGAGCCCCGCGGTGCGCGGGGCAGAGGGTGGATCAGCGCGCTGCGTTGCCCTCGACGTAGTCCTCGTCCTGCTGCTTCCAGGCGAAGAGCGAACGCAGGTCCTTGCCGACCGACTCGATCGGGTGGGCAGCCGCCTTCTCGCGCAGCGCGAGGAACTCGACGGCGCCGTTGTCCTGGTCGTCGATGAAGCGCTTGGCGAACGCGCCCGACTGGATATCGGCGAGCACGGCCTGCATGTTCTCCTTGACGTGCGGGTCGATGACGCGCGGGCCCGAGACGTAATCGCCGTACTCGGCGGTGTCCGAGACCGACCAGCGCTGCTTGGCGATGCCACCCTCCCACATGAGGTCGACGATGAGCTTCAGCTCATGCAGCACCTCGAAGTACGCGATCTGCGGCTGGTAGCCCGCCTCGGTCAGCGTCTCGAAGCCGTACTGGACGAGCTGCGACACACCACCGCACAGGACGGCCTGCTCTCCGAACAGGTCGGTCTCGGTCTCCTCGGTGAACGTCGTCTTGATGACACCGGCGCGCGTGCCGCCGATGGCCTTCGCGTACGAGAGCGCGGTCGCCCACGCCGAGCCCGAGGCGTCCCGCTCGACGGCGATGATGTCGGGGATGCCGCGACCGGCGACGTACTCGCGGCGCACCGTGTGGCCCGGCGCCTTCGGGGCGACGAGGATCACGTCGACGCCCTCGGGCGCCTCGATGTAGCCGAAGCGGATGTTGAAGCCGTGCGCGAAGGCCAGCGTCTTGCCCGGGGCCAGCTTGTCCTTGATGCTCTCGTTGTAGATCGAGCGCTGGTGCTGGTCGGGTGCCAGGATCATGATGAGGTCGGCCCACTCGGCCGCGTCGGCGACCGACTTGACCTCGAAGCCCTCGTCCTGCGCCTTCTCGGTGGACTTCGAGCCCTCCTTGAGCGCGATGACGACCTCGACACCCGAGTCGCGCAGGTTCTGGGCGTGGGCGTGACCCTGCGAGCCGTAGCCCACGATCGCCACCTTCTTGCCCTGGACGATGCTCAGGTCGGCATCGGCGTCATAGAAGATCTCAGCCATCTTCGTGTTTCTCCTTGATGTTGTGGTCTGTGGGTCAGCCGCGCAGGACGCGCTCGGTGATGCTCTTGCCGCCGCGACCGATGGCGACGAGGCCGGACTGCGCCAGCTCCTTGATGCCGAACGGCTCGAGGGCACGCAGGAAGGCTTCGACCTTGCCCTTGTCGCCGGTCACCTCGACGACGAGCGCGTCGGGCGCGTAGTCGACGATCTGCCCGCGGAACAGGTTCACGACCTCGAGCACGTTCGAACGCGTCTGGTTGTCGGCGCGCACCTTCACGAGCATGTGCTCGCGCTGGACGGAGGCCGACGTGTCGAGCTCGACGATCTTGATGACGTTGATCAGCTTGTTGAGCTGCTTCGTCACCTGTTCGAGCGGCAGCTCGTCGACGTCGACGACGACGGTGATGCGCGAGAGTCCGGGGACCTCGGTGACACCGACCGCGAGCGACTCGATGTTGAAGCCGCGCCGTGCGAACAACCCGGCGACGCGGGTCAGCAGACCCGGCTTGTCCTCCACGAGGAGGCTCAGCACGTGACTCGTCATGGCCTCAGTCCTCCTGCTCGTCGAAGGCGGGCGAGTGGTCCCGCGCGTACTGGACGTAGCTGTTGCTGACGCCCTGCGGCACCATCGGCCATACCATCGCGTCGGCGCTCACCACGAAGTCGATCACCACGGGTCGGTCGTTCGTCTCGAGGGCGGTCTGGATCGCGGCATCCACGTCCTCCTCCTTCTCGACGCGGATCGCGAGGCAGCCGTACGCCTCCGCGAGCTTCACGAAGTCGGGGATGCGCACCGTGCCGTGCCCGGTGTTGAGGTCGGTGTTCGAGTGACGGCCCTCGTAGAACAGCGTCTGCCACTGGCGCACCATGCCCAGCGACGAGTTGTTGATGATCGCGACCTTGATCGGGATGTTGTTGATCGCGCAGGTCGCGAGTTCCTGATTGGTCATCTGGAAGCAGCCGTCGCCGTCGATCGCCCAGACGACACGGTCGGGCTCGGCCACCTTGGCGCCCATCGCCGCGGGCACCGAGTAGCCCATCGTGCCGGCACCGCCCGAGTTCAGCCAGGCGTTCGGACGCTCGTACTTGATGAACTGCGCGGCCCACATCTGGTGCTGACCCACGCCCGCGGCGTAGATGCCCTCGGGGCCGGTCAGCTCGCCGATGCGCTTGATCACGTACTGCGGCGACATGAGACCGTCGGTGGGCTGCGAGTACCCGAGCGGGAACTCGTCGCGCAGGCCGTCCAGGAACGACCACCACTCCGCGATGTCGGGAGCGGAACCTTCGCCCAGGGCGCGGAACGCGGCATCGAGGTCGACGAGGACGTCCTTCAGGTCGCCGACGATCGGGACGTCGGCCATGCGGATCTTCGAGATCTCGGCCGGGTCGATGTCGACGTGCACGACCTTCGCGTTCGGGGCGAAGAGCGCTGCCTTGCCGGTGACGCGGTCGTCGAACCGCGAGCCGAGGGCGACGAGCAGGTCGGCCTCCTGCAGCGCGAGCACCGCGGGCACCGTGCCGTGCATGCCGGGCATTCCGAGGTGCTGCGGGTGCGAGTCGGGGAACGCGCCGCGCGCCATGAGCGTCGTCACGACCGGGGCGCCGGTCGACTCGGCGAGCGCGCGCAGCTCTTCCGAGGCGCGCGCGCGGATCACGCCGCCGCCGACGTACAGCACCGGCTTCTTCGCTTCGGCGATCAGCTGTGCAGCCGCCTGGATCTGCTTGCCGTGCGCCTTGGTCACCGGCCGGTAGCCGGGAAGATCGATCTGCGGGGGCCAGACGAAGGGCGCCTCGGCCTGCTGCGCGTCCTTGGTGATGTCGACGAGCACGGGCCCCGGGCGACCGGTCGATGCGATCTCGAACGCCGCGGCGAGTGCTCCGGGGATGTCCTCGGCGCGCTTCACCAGGAACGAGTGCTTCGTGATCGGCATCGTGATGCCGACGATGTCAGCCTCCTGGAAGGCATCCGTCCCCATCAAGGTCGAGAACACCTGTCCGGTGATGCAGACGATCGGCACCGAGTCCATGTAGGCATCGGCGATCGCCGTGACGAGGTTGGTGGCACCGGGGCCGGAGGTCGCGATGGCGACGCCGACTCGGCCGGATGCCGAGGCGTACCCCTCAGCGGCGTGGCCGGCGCCCTGCTCGTGGCGGACCAGGATGTGGCGCACCGACTCGTCGTCCATGAGCGGGTCGTAGACCGGCATGATGGCGCCGCCGGGCAGACCGAAGACATCGGTCACCCCGAGCAGGTCGAGTGAGCGGACGACCGCTTCCGCGCCCGTGAGCACGGGCGTGGAGGCGGTGCGGGCTGGCGGCCGGGGAATGGCCGCGGCGGTGTCGGCTGACATGGTGAGATTCCTCACGGATGGGTCGGACGGGATGCGGGAACCAGGCTCAACCGGTGGTCGCGCCCTCCGCAGCGGAGCGCACGAGTCGGGAGTACTTGGCAAGAACGCCACGGGTATAGCGCGGGGGAAGCGGCTCCCAGCCAGAGCGGCGGGAGTCAAGCTCAGCCTCGTCGACGAGTAGGTCGAGAGTGCGAGCCGCGATATCGACCCGTATCAGATCACCATCGCGCACGAAGGCGATGGGACCAGCGTCCACCGCTTCGGGTGCTATGTGGCCGATGCACAGGCCGGTTGTGCCGCCTGAGAATCGTCCGTCCGTCAAGAGTAGTACATCTTTTCCGAGCCCCGCGCCCTTGATGGCCGCCGTGATGGCGAGCATCTCGCGCATGCCGGGGCCGCCCTTCGGGCCCTCGTAGCGGATCACCACGACGTCGCCGGCCTTGATCGCGCCGGCCTCCAGGGCATCCATCGCCGCGCGCTCGCGCTCGAACACGCGGGCCGGGCCCTCGAACACATCGGCGTCGAAGCCGGCCGACTTCACGACGGCGCCTTCCGGTGCGATCGACCCGTGCAGGATCGTGATGCCGCCGCTGGCGTGGATCGGGTTGTCGAACGTGTGGATGACCGTGCCGTCGACAGGGTCGGGGTTCAGGTCGGCCAGGTTCTCGGCGAGCGTCTTGCCGGTGACGGTGAGAGCGTCGCCGTGCAGCAGACCCTCGTCGAGCATGGCCTTCATGATGACCGGGATGCCGCCGTGACGGTCGACGTCGTTCATGACGTACTTGCCGAACGGCTTCATGTCGGCCACGTGCGGGACCTTGTCGCCGATCCGGTTGAAGTCGTGGAGGCTCAGGTCCACGTCGGCCTCGCGGGCGATGGCCAGCAGGTGCAGCACGACGTTCGTCGAGCCGCCGAGGGCCATCGCCAGGGCGATGGCGTTCTCGAACGCCTCCTTGGTGAGGATGTCGCGCGTGGTGATGCCCTGTCGAAGCAGGTTGACGACGGCCTCGCCGGAGCGGTGGGCGAAGTAGTCGCGGCGGCGGTCCGCCGAGGGCGGCGCTGCCGAGCCCGGAAGGCTGAGGCCCAGCGCCTCGGCGACGGAGGCCATGGTGTTGGCGGTGTACATGCCACCGCAGGCGCCCTCGCCAGGCGCGATCGCGCACTCGATGCGCTTGAGGTCGGCCTCGCTCATCTTGCCCGCGAGGCACGCGCCGACGGCCTCGAACGAGTCGATGATCGTGACGTCCTTCTCGGTGCCGTCCGAGAGCTTGACCCAGCCGGGCGCGATCGATCCTGCGTAGAGGAACACGCTCGAGAGGTCCAGCCGTGCGGAGGCCATCAGCATGCCGGGGATCGACTTGTCGCAGCCGGCGAGGAGCACCGAGCCGTCGAGGCGCTCGGCCATGATGACCGTCTCGACGGAGTCGGCGATGACCTCGCGCGAGACGAGCGAGAAGTGCATGCCCTCGTGGCCCATCGAGATGCCGTCCGACACCGAGATCGTGCCGAACTGGAGCGGGTAGCCGCCGCCGGCGTGCACGCCCTCCTTGGCGCCCTGCGCGAGCCGGTCGAGGCTCAGGTTGCAGGGGGTGATCTCGTTCCAGCTCGAGGCGATGCCGATCTGCGGCTTGTCCCAGTCCGCATCCCCCATGCCGACGGCACGGAGCATGCCGCGTGACGTCGTGGCTTCGATGCCGTCGGTGACGACGCGGCTGCGGGGCTTGATATCGATGTTGTTTTCAGCGGGCGAATGGGGCTGGGCCATTGTTGAAGTCTATTCCCGCGGGCCCACGCGCTCGCCCGCCATGACGCTCACCCGCGGACGCGCGTCCGCTCAGCTGCGAGCAGCCTCAGCAGTGCGGCGAGTGCGGCGATGTCGGGCACGCGTACCGCCGCCGCGGTCGGACCATCCCCGACGCGCACGCCGAGGTCGTCCGCGCCGAGGCTCGCCAGCGCGTCCTCATCGGTCACGTCGTCGCCGGCGAACAGCACCGCCGTCGCCCCCACCCGCTCGCGGAGCTCGGCGATCGCTGAGTCCTTGCCCTCGTGGCGGAAGGCGAATTCGACGATGTTGTGCCCGGTCCGCCGACGCCAGTGCGGCGCCTCCGCCGCGACGATCTCGTCGGCCAGGCGATTCGCCTCCGCCGCGGCCCCCGCCGTGGCACGTCGAGTGTGGACGCCGAACCCGAAGGTCTTCGGCTCGATCCAGACGCCGTCCAGGTGCGCCGTCGCGGCCTCGGCGTGCGAGCGCAGCGCGTCGCGGAGGGCGACATCCGCCTCCTCTTCGCCGTGGCTCTGCAGACCCTCGCCCGGGATCCAGAACTCCGCCCCGTGCGATCCGGCCAGCACCACGCGGGACGCATCGTCGTGCTCGGCGATCACCCGCAGGTCGACGAGGCTGCGCCCGGAGACGAACGCCACGACCGTGTCGGGTGCGGCCACCAGGGCGTCCACCGCCTCGCGCGCGGCAGGCAGCATCCGTGCCTCCATCGGCTCGTCCTCGAGCGGGGACAGGGTGCCGTCGAAGTCGAGTGCGACGAGGAGGAGTTCGGATGCCGCGACCCCGGCGATCGCGTGCCGCACGTCGTCCGCGAGATCCACGCTCATACGCGTGCCTCCGTCGAGCGGTTCAGTGCAGGGAACCGGTTGCGCTCCCGCGCCCCGTCGAGGGCGTCGAGGAAGGACCGCGACCACCGCGCGACGTCGTTCTCGACGACCTTGCGCCGCAGCGCCCGCATGCGGCGGCCCTGCTCGGCCGAGGGCATCTCGATCGCGCGCATGATGGCGTCCTTCATGCCGTCGATGTCGTGGGGGTTGATGCGCACCGCACTCGGGAGCTCGTCGGCGGCGCCGGCGAACTCGCTGAGCACCAGCACGCCGCGGTTGTCGATGCGCGACGCGACGTACTCCTTGGCGACGAGGTTCATGCCGTCGCGCAGCGCGGTGACGAGCATGACGTCGGCGGCGAGGAACAGCGCCACCATCTCCTCCCGCGGGTAGGCCTGGTGGAGGTAGCGGATCGCGGTGTGTCCCATGGTGTCGTGGTCGCCGTTGATGCGGCCGACGGTGAGCTCGATCTCGTCCCGCAGCTGCATGTAGGCGGCCACGCGCTCCCGGCTGGGGCTCGCGACCTGCACGAGCGTCACGTCCTCGACCGCGATCTTGCCGTCTTCCAGCAGCTCGCCGAAGGCCTTCATACGGTGGCGGATGCCCTTGGTGTAATCCAGGCGATCGACGCCCAGCAGGATCTTCTTCGGGTTGCCCAGGCTCTCGCGGATCTCCTTCGCGCGCGCCCTCACGTCGTCCTGCCGGGCGAGCTCGATGTACGACGACGCGTCGATCGAGATCGGGAACGCCTTCGCGAGCGCCCGCCGGGTGGTGCCGTCGGGATTCGGAACCGTGATGCCCGACGCCTTCGTGTCGTACCGGAGCTGGCGACGCACGGCACGGGCGAAGTTGCCGGCGTCCGCCACCCGCTGGAACCCGATGACGTCGGCGCCCAGCAGCCCTTCGAGCACCTGGCGGCGCCACGGCAGCTGCGAGTACAGCCCGTATGCCGGGAAGGGAATGTGGTGGAAGTACCCGATCGTCAGGTCGGGGCGGGCCTGCCTCAGCATCTGCGGAACCAGCTGCAGCTGGTAGTCCTGCACCCAGACGGTGGCTCCGTCCGCCGCCACCGCGGCAGCGGCTTCGGCGAACCGCCGGTTCACCTTGACGTAGGCGTCCCACCACACGCGGCGATAGCGGGGCTCGGCGATGACATCGTGGTAGAGCGGCCAGAACGTGTCGTTCGACATGCCCTCGTAGTACAGCTCGACGTCTTCGGACGTCAGCATCACCGGCACCAGATGCGTGCCCTCGAACTCGAAGGGGTCGACCTCGATGTCGGGCTGCCCCGGCCATCCCACCCACGCGCCGTCGGCCCGGCGCATGACCGGTTCGAGCGCGGTCACCAGCCCGCCCGGCGAACGTCTCCAGCCGGGCTCGCCGTCGCCGTCGACGACGCGGTCGACCGGAAGGCGGTTGGCCACGACCACCAGTTCGGCGATTCGGCCGGGCGAGGGAGGGTGGGGTTGTGTCACGCGGGCTCCTGACGTTTCGTGGACTCGGCAACGGCCCCAGGCTAACAGCGCCGTCATCCGGGCCGACCGCCCTTGACGTGCGGCGCATGCCCATGTCAAGGGGCGCATCCGCCGTCACTGCCGCGCTAACGTGGCCTCATGCGCAAGTACCTCTTCGGCACCGGCATCCTCACCGCATTCACCGGCGGGCTGACGCTGCTGAGGGGCCTCCGCGAGAACGAGCCGTTCACCTGGCGCATGGCGCTGGCATGGCTCAGCTGGGGCATCTCGCTGGCGCTCGCGGTCGGGGCCATCGTCGATGTGCGCCGCGCATCGCGCGGCGCGGTGATCGCGAACGACTCCCCCGTCCACGGCCGCGAGAAGAAGCTCCTCAAGCGCCGCCTCGACCGCTGACCGGCGCGCTGACCCGCGGCCGCGGGTCAGCGCGTCAGGATCAGCGCGTCACCCTGGCCCCCGCCGCCGCAGAGCGCCACCGCGGCTGTGCCGCCGCCACGGCGGATGAGCTCGTGCACCGCGTGGACGACGAGGCGGTTGCCGGAAGCGCCGATCGGGTGCCCGATCGCGATGCCGCCGCCGTGCGGGTTGACGACCTCGTCGGACAGTCCCAGCTCTGCCTGCGAGCGCGCCACCACGGCGCCGAACGCCTCGTTGATCTCGACGATGTCGAGGTCGGAGGCCGCGATGCCCTGCTTGGCGAGCGCCTTCTCGATCGCGCGCGCCGGCTGTGCATGCAGCGAGTTGTCGGGGCCCGCGACCTGGCCGGAGGCGCCGACGACAGCCAGCACGTTCCAGCCGTTCTCGTCGGCGTGGGAACGCGTCGTGAGGACGACGGCCGAGGCGCCGTCGGAGATCTGCGACGAGTTGCCCGCCGTGATCGAGCCGCCCTGAGCGAAGGCAGGGCGCAGGCCGGCGAGGGTCTCGACCGTCGTGTCCGGCCGCACGCCCTCGTCCTTCGACACGACGACCGGCTCGCCCTTGCGCTGCGGGATCTCGACCGGCACGATCTCGGCCTCGAACACGCCATCCGCCTGCGCCGCGGCAGCCCGCTGGTGCGACCGGGCGGCCACGGCATCCTGTGCCTCGCGCGTGATCTCGAACCGCTCGTTGTGTCGTTCGGTCGACGCCCCCATGCTGTCTCGGTCATAAGCGTCGGTGAGCCCGTCGTACGCCATGTGGTCGAGGACCTCGATGGAGCCGTACGCCCAGCCGTCGCGCGAGCCCATCAGCAGGTGCGGTGAGCGCGTCATCGACTCCATGCCGGCGGCGACCACCACGGTCGCGTCACCCGTGGCGATCATGCGGGCGCCGTCGATGATGGCCGTGAGCCCCGACAGGCAGACCTTGTTGACCGATCCCGAATGGACCTCCCACGGGATGCCGGCTCCCACCGCCGCCTGCCGCGCCGGGTTCTGCCCGCTGCCGGCGGCGAGCACCTGGCCGACGAGCACGGCGTCCACGGCGTCGGCCGGAATGCCGGCCTTCTCGAGTGCGCCGCGGATGGCGGCGCTGCCGAGCTGCACCGCGGTGAGCGGAGCCAGCTGGCCCTTCAGCCGTCCCTGCGGCGTCCGCGCGGCGGCGACGATGACGACGTCCTCGTGGTTCATGCTTCCACCTTAAGTTCATCCGACACGCGCAGCTCCGGTTCGGTCGCGGCGACGACCTCGGCCACCGAGACGCCCGGGGCCGTCTCCACCAGCACGAGTCCGGCATCCGTCACATCGATGACCGCGAGGTCCGTGATGATCCGGTCGACCACGCCGCGACCCGTGAGCGGGAGCGAGCATTCGCTGACGATCTTCGCCGAGCCGTCCTTGGCGACGTGCTCCATCAGCACGATCACCTTCGCGGCGCCGTGCACGAGGTCCATCGCGCCGCCGGGGCCCTTCACCATCTTTCCGGGGATCATCCAGTTGGCGAGGTCGCCGGTCGCTGACACCTGCATGGCGCCGAGGATCGCGGCGTCGATCTTGCCGCCGCGGATCATCCCGAAGCTCGTCGCGGAGTCGAAGAACGCGGCCCCGGGCAGCGTCGTGACGGTCTCCTTGCCGGCATTGATGAGGTCGGGGTCGACGTTCTCCTCGGTCGGGTACGGACCGACGCCGAGGATGCCGTTCTCGGACTGCAGCACCACCATCACGCCTTCGGGCACGAAGTTGGGCACCAGCGTCGGCAGCCCGATGCCGAGGTTGACGTACGAGCCGTCGGCGAGCTCGGCGGCCGCACGGGCGGCCATCTCGTTGCGGTTCAGCGGCATGTCAGGCTCCTTCGGGCATCTCGCGCGCGGCGGCCTGCGCGACGCTGACCGTGCGCCGCTCGATGCGCTTCTCGAGGTCGGACCCGACCTCCACGATGCGGTGCACGTAGATGCCGGGAAGATGGATGCTGTCGGGGTCCAGTTCGCCCGGTTCCACGAGCTCCTCGACCTGGGCGATGCAGATCCGCCCGGCCATAGCCGCGAGCGGGTTGAAGTTGCGCGCCGCCTTGTTGAAGACGAGGTTTCCGTGACGGTCGCCCTTGAGCGCGTGCACCAGCGCGAAGTCCGTGACGATGGCCTCCTCGAGCACGTAGTCGCGAGGCGTGCCGGTGACGTCGAAGCTGCGAACGTCCTTGACGGGCGACGCCACCGCGATGCTTCCGTCCGTTGCGTAGCGACGAGGAAGCCCGCCCTCCGCGACCTGGGTGCCGACGCCGGTCTGCGTGTAGAACGCGGCGATGCCCGACCCGCCGGCACGCAGCTTCTCGGCGAGCGTGCCCTGAGGCGTCAGTTCGAGTTCGAGCTCGCCCGAGAGGAACTGCCGCTCGAACTCCTTGTTCTCGCCCACGTACGACGACGTCATCTTGCGGATGCGCTGGGCGTTCAGCAGGATGCCGAGTCCCCAGTCGTCCACGCCGCAGTTGTTGCTCACGATGCTGAGATCGCTCGTCCCCTGTGCGAGCAGCGCCTCGATGAGGGCGATCGGGTTCCCCGAGAGGCCGAACCCTCCCACCGCGAGCGAAGCGCCGTCGGGGATGTCGGCCACGGCTTCGGCCGCCGAGCCCCAGGTCTTGTCGATCATTCTGCTCCTTTGCATGCTGCGGACATCTCATCGTGCGTCGACATGCGCCTCCGCGCCAGGGCGGCGCTTGCCATGTGGCCACTGTGCGTCGTAGCGTCCATATTGTGGACACCTCCGCGAAACGCATCGTCCCGGGCGCCCAGTCGATCGCGCGCGCCGCACAGCTCCTGAGACTGGTCACCTCGGGCGGGAGCGACGGGATGCCGGTCGCCGAACTCGCCCGTCGCGCCGACCTCACGCGCCCCACGACTCACCGGCTGCTCACCGCCCTGCGTCAGGAGGGTCTGGTCGACCAGGACGACCGGACGGGACGGTGGATGCCGGGACCCGAGCTGTTCCTGATGGGCACGGTCGCCGCATCCCGCTACGACGTGACCGGGATCGCTCGCGACATCGTGCGCTCGCTCGCCGTGCGCACGGAGGAGAGCGCGTTCCTCTCGGTACGCCGGGGCGACGAGACAGTGTGCCTGCTCCGCGAGGAGGGCAGCTTCCCCATCCGTTCGTTCGTGCTGTCCGAGGGCGTGCGCTTCCCGCTGGGCGTCGCATCGGCCGGGCTCGCGATCCTGGCGTTCCTGCCTCCCCACGATGTGGACGCCTACTTCGAGCGTCATCCCGGGCTTCCCCGTGAATGGGGGGCCGCGCACAGCGAGCAGCGGCTGCGGACGCGGCTGCGCGACACACAGGAACGCGGCTACGCCGTGAACCCCGGTCTCATCGTCGAGGGCTCGTACGGCATCGGCGCCGCGGTCTTCACCCGCGAGGGCCATCCCCAGTGGGCGCTGAGCCTGACGGGAGTGGAGTTCCGCTTCGGCCACGACCGGCTCCCGGAACTCGGCCGCACGCTCCTCGCCCACGCCCACCAGCTGACCACCCGTATCGCCGCGGCACGGTAGCGGCCGAGGGCTCAACCTCAGCCCTCGGCAAGGATCGCCACAATTTCCTGCGCGAACCGAAACGGCGTCGGCTATGGTGATCCAAATCCGACGCGGAGTGGGGTCTGCGCCGGAGGAGCATTGCGCACGCCCTGGGGAGGGACAATGAAGTTTCGTTCTGTTGTGCTGCCTTTCGTCGCTGTGGCGACATCGGCCCTGCTCGTCTCGATCGCGGGTGCGGCGTATGCCGACAACGTGGTCATCGACGGCGATGCGATAGCCATAGGCACGCAGGCCGACATCGACTTCGGAACGCTCACGTGCGGCAGCACGGCGACCGAGCAGGTCGCGGTCTACGTGCAGAGCAATGGCCACCAGGGCGGTGGTCCGCAGGTCTTCGCCGACGCAGCCGTGGTCGACGTGACCGCGGCAACCCTCGCCCCGTTGTCGGTGACCGTGGCATCCGGTGCGGCGGGTGACATCACGCTTCCCGCCGACTGGGAAGGAACGGCGTATCCGAACACTGCTCTGTCGCCGACCGGCGCGACCGCTGTGGTGACTCTCACCGCCGGCAATGCTTCCGGTGACTTCACGGGTACCGTGAACTTCTCGGCCGTCGGCAAGAACGTCAACGGCGTGAATATCACCAGATCGGACTCCATCACCGTCCGCTGGAAGGTCGGTCCCTGCAACGTCGCGACCGCCACCACGACGACCGTCTCGTGTCCGGCCTCCATCGTCTACACCGGTTCACCCCTCACACCCTGCACGGCGACCGTGACCGGTGAGGGCGGGTTCTCGCAGACGCTCTCGGTGACGCACGCCGCGAACAGCAACGTGGGCACCGCTACCGCGGCCGCCGCGTTCGCCGGCGACGCGACCCACAAGCCGAGCAGCGGGGACGCGACGTTCCAGATCACCAAGGCGTCGTCCACGACGACAGTGGAGTGTCCGGCGTCCGTCACCTACACGGGCTCGGCCCTCGCGCCCTGCACGGCGACGGTGACCGGCGCGTCGCTGACGCAGGGACTGGCCACGACGTACCTCGACAACACGAACGCCGGCACGGCGACGGCCTCGGCGACCTACGGCGGCGACGCCAACCACACCGGCTCGACCGACGCGACGACGTTCGAGATCCTGGCCGCCGCGGCGAGCTGCGAGGTCACCGGCTACACCGGCGAGTACGACGGCGATGCCCACGGCGCCACCGGCTGGTGCACCGGCCTCGGCGGCGCAGACGTCAGCGCCGGGCTCGACCTCGGCGAATCCTTCACGGACGTGCCGGGCGGCGCGGCCCACTGGTCGTTCGACCAGGCGAACTACGCGTCGCAGTCGGGATCGGTCACGATCGGCATCGACAGGGCCGCGTCCTCCATCTCGCTCCTGTGCTCCGACACGGTCTACACGGGCGCCGCGCAGGAGACGTGCTCGGCGACCGTCACCGGTGCCGGCGGGCTGTCGGCGAACGTCGCTGTGACGTACACCGCGAACACGGATGCGGGCACCGCGACGGCGAAGGCGATCTACGACGGCGGCCTCAACCACAAGGCGAGCGAGGCGTCCACCACGTTCGAGATCGCCAAGGCGCCGACCACGACGCAGATCACGTGCACCGGGCCGAACGCGTACACCGGCACGGAGATCACTCCGTGCACGGCCCGCGTGACGGGCGCCGGCGGACTGGACGAGAACTTCCAGCCGTCGTACGCGGACAACGTCGCAGCGGGGACCGCGTCGGTGTCGTTCCCGTACACGGGCGACGCCAACCATGAGCCGAGCCAGGACGCCACGACCTTCGTGATCGACAAGGCGTCCTCGTCGATCACGCTGACCTGCCCCGCGACGGTCGTGTTCACCGGGGCCCCGCACACGCCCTGCACCGCGACCGTCTCGGCCGTCGGCCTCGCGGACTTCGCGGTCGACGTGAGTTACGTCGACAACACCGGCGCCGGCAGCGCCTCTGCCTCCGCATCGTGGGCCGGTGACGAGAACCACGTGGGAAGCACTGTCTCCGGTGGCTTCCCGATCGCCAAGGCGCCCTCGGCCACGGTGGTGACGTGCCCGACGGCGGCGATCCCCTTCACCGGCTCGGCGATCACACCGTGCACCGCGCGGGTCACCGGCGCCGGCGGGCTCGACCAGGCGGTGAGCCCGGTCGTGTACGCGGACAACACGTCGGTGGGCACCGCGACGGCCTCCGCCGTGTATCCCGGTGACGCGAACCACCTGGGCAGCACCGGCTCGGCGAGCTTCGAGATCTCCGCGTGGACGCTGAACGGCTTCTACAAGCCGGTCGACATGGGAAGTGCGGTGCTGAACATCGTGAAGGGCGGGTCCACGGTGCCGCTCAAGTTCACGGTGCTGGCGGGCGCCACCGAGGTCACCGACCCTGCGACGCTCGCTGCGAGCTTCGTCGTGAAGGGCGTCAGCTGCGATCCCACCGATGCCACGAGCGACGATCTGCTCGCGACCACCGGTGGAACCACCCTGCGCTACGACGCGTCGGCGCATCAGTGGATCCAGAACTGGCAGACCCCGAAGACCGCCGGCAAGTGCTACACGGTCGTCATGACGACCGCCGACGGGTCGCACCTGAGCGCGCAGTTCAAGACCAAGTAGCGGTGACGTCCGTCGCTGCGGCGGATCGCGGCCAGCGATCCGCCGCAGCGACTCACGGCGTGATGGGCGTGGTCGTCGCCGCGAGCTCCTCGCGAGCGGCGGCGGCCACGACATCCGCGCCGGCGGGCGACATCACGATGGTGTAGTGGTTGAAGCCGTCGACCCGCTCGTGCGCCACGCGGGGATGGGCGGCGAGCAGCCGGTCCAGGTGTGCGGGCGCGTACAGCCCGGGCGGCTCGTTCTGCAGGCCGCGGGGCACGGTGAGGAGGCGTGCAGGGTGCTGCAGCCCCGCCAGCGCCTCGGGCAGTGCCGTGCCGGTGTTCATGTCGAGCGTGTCGTCGGCGGTTGTCGCGTAGCTCGTCGCTGGACGGAATGTCCCCGCGCCGTCGTCGACGAGGTCGTACGCCAGATACCGCTCCAGCTCGGGCGTCCACGCGCCGTCGAACGCGGGATGCCGCCGCCAGAAGTCGAGGTAGTCCCCCGCGTTCGCGAACCTCATCGACAGCCGCGTCGCGGTCGGTCCGAGGATGCCGGCGACGAGCTCGTCGGTGCTGAGTCCCGCCGGGACATCGAGGGGCAGCCCGCCGTCGACGAGGAGCAGCCGCGATACGCGCTCCGGGTGCCGGTGGGCGAGCACGACCGAGACGAAGGCGCCCATCGAGTGGCCGACCACGAGCGTCCGCTCGATCCTGAGGGCATCGAGCAGCGCTGCGAGGTCGTCCGCGTGCGCGGCCATCCCCGCCGGGCCGGCGATGCCGTTGCTGCGACCGCGGCCTCTCAGGTCGGGCGCGACGACGCGAACCCCGGGCAGGCGCTCCACGACGAAGGGCCACGCGAGGTGCGAGGCTGTGACGCCGTGCACCACCAACGCGGTGGGCGCGTCGGCGTCGGCATCCGACGGTTCCCACACGCCCGCATGGAGCATCCCGCCCTCGACCGGAACATCGATCTCGCGGTAGCGATGTCCCGCCTCCGTCGCGCTCATCGTGCCGTCCACCCGCCGTCCATCGTGTACGAGGCTCCGGTGACCATTCCGGCCTTCTCGGACGCCAGCCAGCCGGCGAGGGAGGCGACCTCATCGGCCTCGACGAGCCGCTTGACGGCGCTCTCGGTGAGCATGATCTTCTCGATGACTTCGCTCTCGGGAATGCCGTGCACCTTCGCCTGGTCGGCGATCTGCTTCTCGACGAGCGGCGTGCGGACGTAGGCCGGGTTGATGCAGTTGCTGGTGACGCCGTGCGGCGCCCCCTCGAGCGCCGTCACCTTCGACAGCCCCTCGAGGCCGTGCTTGGCCGACACATACGCCGACTTGAACGCACTCGCGCGCAGGCCGTGCGCGCTGGAGATGTTGATCACGCGTCCCCATCCCCGTTCGTACATCGCGGGCAGTGCGGCGCGGATCAGGAGGAACGGCGACTCCAGCATGAGCCGCACGATGAGGCGGAACGCCTCGGGGTCGAACTCCGGGATCGGCGCGACGCGCTGGATGCCCGCGTTGTTCACCAGGATGTCGACGTCCAGCGTCAGGTCGTCGAGCGCCGCGGTGTCGGCGAGATCGACCACCCAGGTCTCGCCGCCGACGGCGGTCGCGGCATCCGTCGCGGCATCCCGGTTCAGGTCGGCGATGACGACATGCGCACCGCGCGACGCGAACTCGTGCGCGCAGGCCAGGCCGATGCCGCTCGCGCCTCCGGTGACCAGCGCGCGTTTGCCCGCGAGGTCGTTCTCTGCCATCACGCTTCCTTCTCTCCGTCGCCGCTGCCCGTTCGAGGGGCGAGCGCGTTGTCGATGATTCGTGTCATCCCGGCGAACACCACCGGGTCGAGCTCTGCGGGCGGCTTGCCGTCGGCGTCGCGCTCCCACAGCAGGAAACGCATGCCGATCAGCTCACCCATGCCCATCAGCGCCCACGCGGTCGTCTGGGGGTCGAGGCCGCGGTCGACGTCGCCCGCGGCCTGCGCTGCGCGCAGACCGGCCTCGTAGCCTTCGACGATGCGCGTGTAGTGGAGGCGCAGCACCTCGGGTGAGACGAACTCCGCCTCGCGGACGACCCGGTACAGCGCCGGGTGCTCGGCCGTGAACCGGAAGAATCCGGCGAAGCCCGCGCGCTCCGCCTCCAAGCGCGAGGAGGCGCCGGCCATCGCCTCCGACATCGAGTGGCGGACCCGGCGGTTGAGGTCCAGCACGAGCGCCTCGAAGACCGCCTGTTTGCTGTCGAAGTACAGGTAGAACGTGCCGAGTCCGATGCCTGCGCGCTCGGTGATCTTCACGATGGATGCCTCGTGGTAGCCCTGTTCGGCGAACACCAGCTCGGCCGACTCCAGGAGGCGACGCCGGGTGGCCTCGCCGCGCTTGGTCAGCGGTCGGCCGGTCGCAGACGAGACCGGCGCTTCCTCGTGTTCGACGAGTTCCTCGGACATGCTCATCGAGCCTCCCCCTCCGTGGCTGACGCCGTGACTGCGCGCTTGACGCGGTCGCTCTCCCCCGGCTCGCTCCCAGCGGAGCAGCCCATCAGCATCCTGGCCCGCTCGCGCAGGCGCGAACGCGCGAGCTTCTCGATCGTCGAGCGCGGCAGCGCGTCGACGAGCTCCACGTGCACCGGCACCTTGAATGCGGCGAGGTTGCGACGCGCGTGCGCGAGCACCTCGTCGACCGACAGCGCCGCGCCCGTTGCGGGCACGACGAACGCGACGCCCCGCTCACCCCAGACAGGGTCGGGCACTCCGACCACGGCCGCCGCCTCCACGAGCGGATGCAGGCACAGGGCGTACTCGACCTCCGCCGGGGCGACGTTCTCTCCGCCCGAGATGAAGATGTCCTTGAGCCGGTCGACCACCCGGAAGACACCGTCGGCATCGCGCGACACCAGATCGCCGGTGCGCAGCCAGTCGCCGCTCATCGCACGTGCAGTGGCGGTGTCATCGCCCAGGTAGCCCGCGAAGACGCTCGGTCCGCGGACCCACAGCTCACCCGCGGCCTCACCCTCGAGCGGAAGCTGCGACACCGGATCGACGACACGCACCGAGACGTGCGGATACGGTCGTCCCACCGCGCCAGGAGCGGTCGCGGCCTCTGCGGCCGGAAGATGCAGCACGTTGGGTGCGGCTTCGGTGAGTCCGTACCCCTGGGTCAGCGGGATGCCCCGCGCGGTCCACGCCTCCTGCAGCGACGACGGCATCGTCGAACCGCCGACGAGGGCGAGACGCAGGGACGCCACGTCGCTCTCCTCCCACGCACGGTCGTCCGCGAGCATCGCGTACTGCGTCGGGACGCCCATCATCGCGCTCACATGCCGGTCGGCGACGAGCTGCAGCACGCGTGCCGGTTGGAACGATCGTTCGAGCACGACTGTCGCACCGACCCACCATGCCAGCAGCGGCTGGCAGTTCCACGCGGCGACGTGGAACTGCGGCAGCATCTCCAGCACGACGTCGTCCTGCCCCAGCGGCAGCGCCTGCGCGAGAGCGAGGTTGTTCCAGAAGCAGTTCGCATGGGTCAGCACGACCCCCTTCGGCGCCGCCTCGCTGCCCGAGGTGAAGATCACGAGCATCGGGTCGTCGTCGCGCACCGGCCGGCGGGGCCGCGGGCGCGAGCTGCGCGGGGCGGATCTCTCGACGCCCGTCGTTCCGAGCTGCGCGACGGGCGCCGTCGCAGCGGCGACGCGCAGCGCTTCGCCGGCGAGCGCGGCATGCTCATCCTCGACGAGCACCAGCGCCGGGTCGGCGCGGGTGAGCACGTCGGCGAGTTCGCGCGGCGTGAGCCGCCACGACAGCGGCACGAACGCGATTCCCGCGATCGCGCACGCGAAGAACGCCACGACGTGCTCCGTGGAGTTGCCCGAAACCGTGGCGATGCGGTCGCCCGGACCGTAGCCGGCGTGGCGCAGGGCATCGGCCAGCGCCGTCGCCCGGGCGGCCAACGTCGCGTAGTCCGTCGTCACGCCCCTGTCGTCGACCGCGATGCGCTCAGGAGAGCGCGTCGCGCGGTCGACGATCCAGCGGCCGATCGTGTGCGGCCCGTCGTCGATGTCGGGATCGGCGGTCCAGGTCATGCGCCGACCCGGTCTGCTGTGGCGCCGGCGGCCGGGGCCTCGGTCTCGTCGACATCGTCGAGCCGCCGCAGGGCACCGCGCACCTTCTCGCCGCGCCGGCGGCGGACTGCCGCGTCGATCGTGCCGGCGATGCCGCCGGGAAGGAACATCACCACGACGATGAACAGCACGCCGAAGAGGAACAGCGGCTCCGACAGCGGCACGCGCAGCACGTCGGGCAGCCCGGCGATCGCGTCGGACCCGGCGAGCACCGTGAGCCGCTGATCGAGCAGCGTGTAGAGCACACCGCCCACGATCGCACCCCACCGGAAGCCCACGCCACCCAGCACGACCATCACGAGGACGGTGATCGTCAGGTCCGCCGACACCGACCGCGGCACGGTGCCGGACTGCAGCAGCATGTAGGCGACGCCGGCGAGGCTCGCCAGGCCCCCGGCGATCACGAAGACGATGAGCCGCACGCGGTAGGGCGACAGGCCGAGCACGCGCACACGCTGCTCGTTCTCGCGCGTCGCGCGGGCCAGGTGGCCGAGCCGCGACGTGTCGACCCACAGTGTGACGAGGTAGACCACCACGAGCACGCCGAGCGCGAACCAATAGAGGTTTCGGGTGTTGATCACCCCGATGAGGAAGTCGGGCACCTGATCCGTGTTCAGGCTCAGTCCCTCCTCGCCGCCGGTGATGTGCGAGTTGCGGCGCACCAGCACCGAGCCGGCCTGGGCGAAGGCGAGCGTCACCATGGCGAACGGAATGCCCGACACGCGCATCGACACCGCACCGGTCACCAGGGCGATGACCATGCCGCCGATGAGAGCGACGAACACCCCCGGCCACAGCGGCACGCCGAAGTGCTCGAGCGCGATCCCGAGGCCGTATGCGCCGGCGCCGAAATAGAGGGCGTGGCCGAATGACAGCATCCCACCCGATCCGAGCAGGAGGTTGTACGACAGCGCGAGCGCGGCGAACACCATGCAGAGTGAGAGCAGTGCCAGCGTGCCCGGCATGTACGTCGGCGTGGGCAGGATGCCGGGCAGCGACAGGTTCAGCAGCGGCAGCACCGCCATGAACACCACCAGCGCGACGCCGACGATCGCGGGAACGTACCTTCCCGGTCGTGGGGCGTGCTCTCCCGGTCGCTGAGCCCGTCGAAGCGTCATGCCTTCCTCCCGAGGAGTCCGCTCGGGCGCACCAGCAGCACGAGTGCCAGGAGGATCACGACGATGAAGTCGCCGGTGCCGCCGAGATAGAAGTTCGCGAACTGCTGCAGCACCGCCACCAGGACGGACGCGACGGCGGCGCCCGTGAGCGATCCGAGCCCGCCGACGACGGTCACGATGAAGGCGAAGATGAGCAGCGTCTGCCCGAGGTTCGCTGACACGAACGTCGAGTAGTGCATCGCGAGCACGCCGCCGATGCCCGCCGCCGCCCCGCCGATCGCGAAGACGAGCGTGAACGAGCGCCGCACGTCGATGCCGAGTGCGGTCACCATCGAGCGGTTCTCGACGCCGGCCCGGATGATCATGCCGTAGCGGGTCTTCTGCAGGAACAGCACCAACGCGGCCAGCACGAGGACGGCGGCGATCATGAGCACCCAGTACGTGTTCGGGATCCGGGCGCCGAGCACCTCCGTCGTCTGCTTGAGCCACGGGGGTCCTGCGATGTGGATCGGGTCGGTGCCCCAGATGCCCTCGAACAGCGCGACGGCCGCGAACGAGAGACCCACGGTGACCAGCACCTGTTCGATGTGACGCTCGTACAACGGCCGGATGAGCACGAGCTCGGTCAGGGTTGCGAAGACGGCGCCGACGGCGGCGCCGGCGAGCAGCGACAGCAGGAACGACCCCCACGATGCGGTGCCGAGCGCCTGCGCCACCATCCAGCCCATGAAGGCGCTGAGGGTGAGGAAGGCGCCGTGCGCGAAGTTGAGGACGTGCATGAGGCCATAGATGAGGCTGAGGCCGCTCGCCACGAGGAAGTACAGCGCGCCGAGGCCGACGCCGGTGATGAGGGTGAGGACGAGGGTGCTCATTTCGACTCGCTCCGCTCGCTCAGTGCATCGCCGGCGTCTTCCGGCTCCACGTGGACGCCGAGCAGGCGCCGGGTCAGGTCTTCGTCGTCGAGGATGTCGCGTGCCTTGCCGACGTGGGCGACTCGTCCGCCCGCGATGACGATGGCGCCGTCCGCCAGGCGCCGCACCACCTCGAGGTTCTGCTCGACGAGGAGGATGGGGACGATCTTGGACGCCTCCTGGAGCGCGTCGGCCACCTCGGTGACGATCTTCGGCGCAAGTCCCTTGGTGGGTTCGTCGACGAGCAACAGGATGTTGTCGTTGATCAGCGCACGCGCCACCGACACCATCTGCTGCTGACCGCCCGAGAGCGTCCCCGCCTGCTGGTCGCGCCGCGCGACGAGGTCGGGGAAGAGCTCCGCCACGAACTCCCGTCTGGGCTGCCGCTGTCGCTCGGCCAGGGCGAGGTTCTCGGCGACGGTGAGCCGCGCGAAGACCTCGCGGTCCTCCGGCACGTAGCCGACCCCGCGCCGGACGATGCGGTGCGTCGGCAGTCCGTCGATGCGCTCGCCGGCGAGGCGGACATCGCCCCGCCGCGAGATGAGACCGAGGATGCCTCGCAGCGTCGACGTCTTGCCGACGCCGTTGCGGCCGAGCACGGCCGTGATGCCGGTGGCAGGGACGTCGAACGAGACGTCCTCGACGACCTGCTGGCCGGCGATCGTGCAGCGCAGGCTGCGGACGGTGAGGACGGGAGGAACGGCCGTCGCCCCGTGTGGGGATGCCGCGGTCATGCGGCCTCCGTTCCCGACGACCCGGTGCCGAGGTAGGCGCTCTGCACGAGAGGGTTCTCCATGATCCGCTGCGGGGTGTCGTAGGCGATGATGGTGCCGAAGTACATGACGGCGACCTTCTCGACGAGCCCCATGAGCACGTCGATGTGGTGCTCGACCATCAGCAGCGTGCAGCCCTTCTCGCGCTGCATCGCCCGGATGTTCTCGACGAGGCCGGGGACGTCGCCCGACCCGACGCCGGCCATCGGCTCATCGAGCAGCACGATGCTCGACTCGGTGGCCAGCAGCACCGCAATCTCGAGCTTGCGCTTGTCGCCGTGCGAGATGTCGCCCGCCATCGCATCGCGCATGTGGCTGAGCCCGACCACCTCGAGCTTGTCGCGTGCCAGTTCGGTGGCGGCATCCGTCCGCCGGGGGAAGCTCAGCAGCGACCCGGACCCGCCGAGCGACACCTGGGCGGCCAGGCGCACGTTCTCGAGCACCGACAGCTTCGGGAAGAGGCTCGCCGTCTGGAACGTGCGGCCCAGTCCGGCGCGCCCTCGCGCCGGCACCGACGCGTTCGTGATGTCGCGGCCGTCCAGCATGACGCGGCCGGCGGTGGGCTTCATCAGCCCCGAGATGACGTTGAACAGCGTCGTCTTGCCGGCGCCGTTCGGACCGATGACCCCGACCAGGGATCCGGCCGCGATGTCCAGTTCGACGTCGTCGAGGATGGTAGCGCCGCCGATCTGCAGGCCGAGGCCTTCGATCCGCAGTGGGGAGCCGCGGCGCACGGTCTCGGCGACCGGCGGCGGGGACGGGACTGACGTGCTCATCGGAGCAATGCCTCTCGTTGTGGCGTGGCGTCCTGCGACGAGCGCAGCGAGCAGACGAGGCGTGTGTCCACGCGTGGTGCCGTCTCGCTGCGCTCGTTCGGGGACATGAGTTCGCGGGATGCCGCTGCTACTCGGCTTCGGCCGGCGCCACGTCGTCGGCCGAGACGGTGTCGACGAGCTCGGGCACGAACGTGCCGTCCTTCGCGACGAGCTTGGCCTGGTACATCTCCTGGAGGAGGGCGTGGTCGCTCGCGCGGACCGTCATGGCGCCCTTCGGCCCGTCGAACTCGAAGCCCTCGAGCGCGGACACCATCGCGTCGACGTCGCCCTGGCCCTCCTTGATCGCCTGGACGATCATGATCGCGGCGTTGAAGCCGTCCGGGCTGAACAGGTCGGGCGTGCCGCCGGCGTCCTCGATGGCCTTCACCATCGCGGTGTTGACGTCGTTGTCGGGAGCGCCCGGGAAGTAGTGGTTCAGGAAGTTGATCTTCTCGGATGCCTCGCCGTACGCGCCGAAGGTCGCAGAGTCGCCGAGCCCGGTGACGACCGGGATGTCGTCGAGGACGCCCTGCTGACTCATCGCCTGCCACATCGCACCGGATGTCGCACCCGCCCACGCGACGAACACGAGGTCGGGGCTGCCGGCGAGCACCTGCTGGGCGAACGGCGTGAACTCGGTCGCGTCCTCGGCGACGAGCACGGAGTTGACGGTGGCGCCCTTGCCGCCGAGGATCGCCTCGACCGCGGCGACGTTGCCCTGACCGAAGGCGTTGTCCTGGGCGAACACCGTCACGGTCTTGCCCTCGATGTCGTCGAGGAAGGTGCCCGCGGTGGCCACGTCCTGCGCGCTCTGGCGTCCGGAGCGGAACGTGTAGTCGTTGATCCCGGTGATCGCGTCGGCGGCAGCCGGGCCCGAGATGTACAGCACCTTGTTCTGCTCCGCCTGCTCGGCGACCGCGAGGGCGACGCCCGACGATGCGGTGCCGGCGATGATGTTGACGCCCTCGCCGATGAGCTCCTTCACGGCGGTGACGGCCTTGTCGGGGTCGCCCGCGTCGTCGCGGTTCTCGATCGTGATGGTCGTGCCGTCGATCTCGTTCGTGCCGTCGGTCGCATAGTCGAGGCCGGCCTCGAAACCGTCGAGGTACTGCTTGCCGTAGCCGGCGAGCGGACCGGACTCGCTCGTGACGATGCCGACGGTGACCTCTTCCGGTCCGCCGCCATCGGTGGACTCTCCGGTCGGCTCGGCCGACGGCGCGCACGCCGCCAGGGCGAGCGCTGCCGTGAAGACCACGGAGCCCAGGAGCAACTTCTTCGTAACCCGCATGTGCGTGCCTTTCCTCATTGGAAGGATCTGGTGCCTCGAACCGCTGCTTCATACAAACATGAGAGGCGATTCAGGTTCTTGCAATCTAGGAAATGCGGGGCTGCGTCCGCAAGTCGAGGCGCGGCCGGTCTGGATGTCGTTATGCAATCGGGACGTTGGACACAATGCATACCAGTGATATATATCGGCGGTATGCTTGTCTGGTGACACACGACCAAGACATCGAGACCCTCATCGTGGCCGCCCACGCGCTGACGCGCGTCGCGGCGCTCGAGACATCCAATGAGACCCCGGCCGCTCAGTGGCGCACGCTGACGATCCTGCGTGACCACGGCGCGCTGCGCATCGGCGAACTCGCCCGCCTGAGCCGCGTGACGCAGCCGGGCATGACCCGCCTCATCGGCCAGATGACCGAGCACGGACTGGTCGAGAAGGCGACGGATGCCGCGGACTCGCGTGCGACGGTCGTCGGCGTGACGCCGCTCGGCCTGGAGGCTCTGCAGACCTGGCTGCTGCAGCTGACGGCCGCCCTGGCTCCGCACTTCGACGACCTCGAGCCGGAGGAGTGGGAAGCGCTGCGGACGACGGCGGACGTGCTGACCCGCAAGCTCGACCGCACGCGCACCGCTCCCGTCGCGGGCACCGCGGAGGCGACCCGATGAGCGGGCACGGCCACAGCACGGGCTCGGTGTGGCGGCAGCCGGCGCAGGTCTGGGCCGTCGCGTTCGCGTGCGTCGTCGCCTTCATGGGCATCGGCCTCGTCGACCCGATCCTGCCCGCCATCGCCGAGTCGCTCGAGGCCAGCCCCGTGCAGACGGAGCTCCTCTTCACGAGCTACCTCCTCGTGACCGGGCTCGCGATGCTCATCACGAGCTGGATCTCCAGTCGCATCGGCGCGAAGGCGACGCTGCTCATCGGCCTGGCACTGATCGTCGTCTTCGCTCTCCTGTGCTCGCTGAGCGGCAGCGTCGACGCGATCATCGGCTTCCGCGCCGGCTGGGGTCTGGGCAATGCGCTCTTCATCTCCACAGCGCTCGCCACCATCGTCGGAGCGGCATCCGGCGGCAGCAGCGCCGCCATCGTCCTGTACGAGGCGGCTCTCGGCCTCGGCATCGCGATCGGTCCGCTGCTCGGCGGCCTGCTCGGCGAGCTGAGCTGGCGCGGCCCGTTCTTCGGCGTCGTCGTGCTCATGGCGATCGCCTTCGTCGCGGTCCTCGTACTGTTGCGCGGGCCGACCGAGAAGGTGACCCCCGTGCCGCTCTCGGCACCGTTCAAGGCGCTGCGCATCCCCTCGCTCGCAGTGCTGGCCGTGACGGCGCTCTTCTACAACATCGGCTTCTTCGTGCTGCTGGCGTTCTCGCCGTTCCCCCTCGGTTTCGGGGCGATGGGCATCGGCCTCAC
Source organism: Microbacterium sp. ZW T2_14 (assembly GCF_044987405.1). Taxonomy (NCBI): domain Bacteria; kingdom Bacillati; phylum Actinomycetota; class Actinomycetes; order Micrococcales; family Microbacteriaceae; genus Microbacterium; species Microbacterium sp. ZW T2_14. The sequence continues at coordinate 91,132 of NZ_JBJDRK010000003.1, forward strand.
CTTCTTCGGCTGGGGTGTCGGGCTGGCGATCACGAGTGTGTGGGTCGCGCCGCTGCTGCTGCGATTCCTCGCGCGGACGACCGTGATGCTCCTGACCCTGCCGCTGCTGGCGATCGACCTCGTCGTGGCCGGCATCCTCGTGGAGGACCCGACGTCGCTGGTCGTGTGCATCATCGTCGGCGGGCTGCTGCTCGGCATCATGAACACCGTGCTGACCGAGTCGGTCATGGAGGCGACAGACCTGCCCCGTTCCGTCGCCTCGTCGTCGTACTCGGCCGTCAGGTTCCTCGGTGGTGCCGCCGCTCCCCCGCTCGCCGCCTGGCTGTGGCACGCGTACGGTCCGACGGTGCCGTACCTGTTCGCCGCAGCATCCATCCTCATCGCCACCGCGACGATCCTCGTCGGCCGCCGCGCGCTCGCCCGCATCGACGAGAGCGAAGCGGATGCCGCGGACGAGGCGGCCGCCGTGCTCGTCGGCGACGCGGCCTGACGCGAAAGTCGGCAGAAGGGCGGTCCGTGAGGACCGCCCTTCTGCGTCAGCACGCCCGCTCAGCCGGTACCCGTGATCTGCGAGCGGCGGGAAACGAGAACCGCCTCCCGCAAGGTCTGCGGGAGGCGGTTTCTGTGTGGTGCACCCCCTGGGACTTGAACCCAGAACCCACTGATTAAGAGTCAGTTGCTCTGCCGATTGAGCTAGAGGTGCATGGTTCCCGACGAGGCGAACCGAGGACCAACATTAGCATCACGATCGCGTCTCGTGAAATCGAGACGGGAACGCCCCGGCTATCCTGGATCCTGTGATGACCCCTCCCCCCTCGTCGACGTTCGACACGCCGTTCGAGGGCGATCTGGGACCCGATCTCGAGCTGGCGCTGCGCCTCGCGGACGCGGCGGACGCGGCATCCATGTCACGCTTCGATGCCGCGGATCTCGACGTCCGGCTGAAGGCCGACGCGAGCCACGTGACCGAGGCGGATCTCGCCACGGAGAGGGCACTGCGCGCACTGATCGAGACCGAGCGTCCCGCCGACGGCATCTTCGGCGAGGAGTACGGGATCACCGGCGACTCGAACCGGCAGTGGATCATCGACCCGATCGACGGCACGGCCAACTACCTCAAGGGCATCCCGATGTGGACGACCCTGATCGCGCTCGCGATCGACGGCGTGCCGCGCGTCGGCGTCGCCAGCCAGCCGGCGATCGGCCGGCGCTGGTGGGCCGCCACCGGCCTCGGCGCCTGGACCAACACGCCCTCCGGCGGCACCAGACGCCTGAGCGTCTCGTCGGTCGATGCGATCGCCGACTCGAGCGTGAGCTTCCAGAGCATCGGACAGTGGCGGGATGCCGGCAAGCTCGAGGCCCTCGAACGCCTCACGGCGTCGGTGTGGCGGGACCGCGGGTACGGCGACGCGTGGCCGTACATGCTCCTCGCAGAGGGACGCCTCGAGTTCGTCGCCGAGTTCGGCGTCAAGGAGTACGACATCGCCGCACTGGTGCCGATCGTCACCGAGGCGGGCGGCCGGTTCACGTCGTTCGACGGTCGCGATTCGCTGGCGGAGGGCTCCTCCCTCGCGACGAACGGCGTCCTCCACGACGCGTACCTCGACCTTCTCCACTCCGCCTGATCCCGCTCCACACCTCACTCACCACACCCACCTCCCTTCCCCCACGGAGACCCCCCGATGCCTGCCCCCCGCATCCTCGGCGCCGCTGCCGCCCTTGTCCTCACCACCGTGCTCCTGTCGGCATGCTCCGGCAGTCCGGAGGCCGCACCCGAGGAGACGGGCAACGCGACGACACCGACGGCGGCCGCTCCCGAACCGTCGGCCACGCCCACGGCGACATCGGAGGCTGCCGCAGAGCCGACATGCGAGACCCTCGTCGGGACTTCGGTCGTCGCGAACTACGAGAGCGTCGGCTGGACGTCGCAGGCGATGCCCCTCTACATCGGCAGCACCGAGATCGAGGACGGCCTGCAGTGCATGTGGGCCGATTTCGACGGCCCTGCCGGCGATCACGGTCAGATGTTCGGCTGGGCGCCGCTCTCCGAGGACGAGGCCGCCGATGCGCAGGACGAGCTCGTCTCGCAGGGATGGCTGCGTGAAGAGGATGCTGCCGGCGTCTACATCACCGAGAGCGCCGAGACCGCGATCACCACGGACGACCAGGGCTACGGCATGACGTACTTCTTCACCAACGGGCAGGTGCTCGTCTCCGACACGAAGCAGGGCCTGCTGCTCATCGAGTGGCCGAAGAGCTGACGGCAGCCGTCCGCGGGCAGACCACCACCGGGGAGCACGAGGCAGCACCCTCGACCGCGTAGGCTCGAACGCTATGGCGATCGGCGTGACGATGTACACCTTCGACATCCAATTGGCGGACGTCGATCGGGGCGTCTATGAGGATCTGTCGATCCGCGTGGCGCGGCATCCGTCCGAGACCGACGCTTTCATGCTGACCCGGGTGCTGGCCTACTGCCTCGAGTACGAGGAGGGCATCGCGTTCAGCGAGGGCGTCTCGGCGACGGACGAGCCCGCGGTGCTGGTGCGCGACCTCACCGGCGCCCTGGTCGCCTGGATCGAAGTGGGGGCTCCGGATGCCGCGCGCCTGCACACCGGCAGCATGCAGGCCGAGCGCACCAGGGTCTACACGCATCGCGATCCCGGCAAGGTCGCAGCGCCCTGGGCCGGCAAGCGGATCCACCGCGGCGACGAGATCCTGCTGAACAGCTTCGATCCCGGCTTCGTCGACGCCGCGACGGCGGTGCTGGCACGCCGCAACACGATGACCGTCTCGATCACGGAGCGGCGGATCTACCTCGACCTCAACGCGACGAGCTTCGAGACCGACATCCACACGCAGACCGCGGCCTGACCGCACGGCGGTCACTCACACCGGCGCCTCAGGCCGGCAGGAAGTTCTCGCGGGCCAGCGGGGCGATCTCGAGCCCGTCGGCATCGTTGCGCGTCACCCAGCGCAGCTCCTCGATCTCGGCGCCGATGACCGGCACCTGGGCGCCGATGTCGGTCTCGAACACCTCCGCGATCACGAGGAAGCCCGGCTCATTGGCCGCAGCGGCGGTGTATGAGCCGAGCGGCCGCAGGGTGTCAGCATCCACCGCGATGCCGAGCTCCTCCCGCAGCTCTCGGCTCAGCGTCTGGCTCGGAGACTCCCCCGGTTCAGGTTTGCCGCCAGGCTGCATGAATGCCGTCGTTCCAGCCTTCCGCACCAGCAGCAGCTCATCGCGCTCGTTGACGATGACGGCAGCTGACACATGGATGCTGCGGCCGTGGGTCGGGGCGACGTCCGAGGTGGTCACGATGGCACGCTAACAGGTGCCGCGCATTCGGCGCGGCGTAGAATCACGTGTGCTTCCCGATTCCCCCACCCCCGCCGACCTGCCGCCGAGCGGCATCGAACCGGACGACCTCGCGACGACTCTGCGGGTGCTGGACGGCATGGCGGGGCTCGACGAGACGCACCCCGATTTCGTGGCCGTACGGCGCGCGACGGCTGCCATGTTCAAGGCCGTGAAGAAGGTGCGCCGCCGGGAGATCCGCGAGGCCATCGCCGAAGCGGACCGCGCCGTCGTCGCAGCCACGGCCACCGGAGCGCCGGACCGGATCGACGACGAGACGCGCGGCATCCCGATCTCCACCGCGACGACCGCGCCCACGGCGGGAACGCTGATCAAGGCGCGCGGCTGCTACATCTGCAAGCAGCCGTACACCGTGGTCGACGCGTTCTACCACCAGCTCTGCCCTGCCTGCGCGGCCCTGAGCCATGCCAAACGCGACGCCCGCACGGACCTCACCGGCAAGCGCGCACTGCTCACCGGAGGTCGGGCGAAGATCGGCATGTACATCGCGCTGCGCCTGCTGCGCGACGGCGCGCACACGACGATCACCACCCGGTTCCCCCGCGACGCCGTGCGCCGGTTCAGCAGCCTGCCCGACGCGCCGGAATGGATCGACCGCCTGAAGGTCGTCGGCATCGACCTGCGCGACCCCGCGCAGGTGATCGGATTGGCGGAGGATGTCGCGGCCGCCGGTCCGCTCGACATCCTCATCAACAACGCGACGCAGACCGTACGGCGGTCTCCGGGCGCCTATCAGCCACTCGTCGACGCGGAACTCGCTCCGCTGCCGGACGGGCCCCTGCCGGAGCTCATCACCTTCGGCCACACCAACGACCGGCACCCGCAGGCGCTGGAGCGCTCGGTCACCGCCCACCCCATCCTCGCCGCGGCCGCCGCTCGCGCCGACGAGCTCACGGAGCAGGCGATGGCGGCCGGCTCCAGCTCGCTCGAGCGCCTCGCGGCCGGCACCGCGATCGACGCCGGCGGCCTCATCCCCGACCTCGATCACTCCAACTCGTGGGTGCAGAGCGTCGACGAGGTCGACCCGCTCGAGATGCTCGAGGTTCAGCTGGCCAACACGACCGCGCCGTTCCTGCTCGTCTCGAAGTTGCGACCGTCGATGGCCGCGAGCAGCGCCCGTCGCACGTACATCGTCAACGTGAGCGCGATGGAGGGCGTCTTCAACCGCGGGTACAAGGGTCCGGGGCATCCTCACACCAACATGGCCAAGGCAGCCGTCAACATGCTCACGCGCACGAGCGCGCGGGAGCTCTTCGAGACCGATCGCATCCTGATGACGAGCGTCGACACCGGCTGGATCACCGACGAGCGCCCCCACCCGACCAAGGTGCGGCTCGCCGAGGAGGGCTTCCACGCACCCCTCGACCTCGTTGACGGCGCCGCCCGCGTCTACGATCCGATCGTTCGCGGCGAGGCGGGCGAAGACCTGTTCGGCGTCTTCCTCAAGGATTACGCCCCCGGCGCGTGGTGAACCTGCCGGAACCGGGCCACCGGGTGGTCGTGCGGTACCTGCTGCCGACCGGGCAGGCGACGGACGCGCTGGGCGAACTGCTGAGCGCGGATGCCGAGACTGTCGTCGTCGACGGCAAGCGCGGAGTCGAGCGCATTCCCCGCGGCGCCATCATCGCGGCCAAGGAAGTCCCGCCGCCCCCGGCTCCTCGCCGGGCGGCGACGACCTGAGCGACGAAGTCGCTCAGAAGCGGAGCAGCACCTTGCCGACACGTCCCGGCACGGCGCTCGCCGCCGCGGCGGCCCGCGCCTCTTCGAAGGGGTAGACGGCATCCACCGGAAGCGCGACCTCACCCGACCCGATCCGCTGCACGAGCTCGGCGAACAGGGCGCCGCGGGTGGCGGCATCCATCGTCCGGCTCACCGTGCTGCCCCAGAAGCCCTTCACCGTGGCCTGCTTGAAGATCAGGTCGCCGGCCGACAGCTTCAGGGTGCTCGACCCCATCGAGCCGAACGACACTAGAGTGCCGCCTTCGCCCAGCAGCGACAGGAGGTCGCCGGCCGCGTCGCCGCCGACCGAGTCCACGGCCGCGCGCGGCGCATTCTCGCCCAGCAACTCTGCGGCGCGCTCACGCCAGTCGTCGGACTCGGTCGAGACGACATCGTGGATGCCGAGGCCGGCCAGCTCCGCCACACCCGCGTCGCGCCGCACGAGCCCGAGGACGCGCACGCCGCGCGCCGCGGCGAACTGGGCTACGAGCTTACCGACGGCGCCGTTGGCGGTGTTCTGCACGATCCAGTCGCCCGGCTTCACATCGAGGGAGTCCAGCAGGCTCAGCGCGCTGAAGGGCATGGAGATGAGCTGCGCAGCGGTCTCATCGTCGACGGAGTCGGGCACGGGCACGAGGCCTGCCGCCTTGGTCACGAAGTACTCGCTCCACACGCCGAACGTGCCACCTGTGGCGACGCGCTGCCCGACCTGCAGCTGCTCGACGCCCTCTCCGAGCGCGTCGACGACGCCGTAGGCCTCGGTTCCCGCAGCCGCAGGCAACTCGGGCTTGAAGCCGTAGGTGCCGCGGATCGTCCACAGGTCGTGGTTGTGGATCGGAGAAAGCACCGTGCGCACCCGCACCTGACCCGGACCCGGCTCGGGGAGCGGTCGCTCGCCGACCTCGAGAACGTCGGTCGCATCGCCGAAGGTGGAATGGATGAGTGCGCGCACGGTGGTGCTCCTAACGAGATTCATGACGGCCGGTTGAGCCGCCACTCGGTGTTATAGCCCAGCATGCCTCGAACGAATTCCCGGGTGGACCCCCGGCTACCGTTGGCCACCGCACCTCGGTCGGCGGCAGCCTGACCGGCGGCTAGCCTGGGAGCTGACCACGAGAGGCGACCCGAGTGAACCGACGAGGCATCCGCAGCCGACCGCGCCGCCGCGGGTTCGCGGTCCGATCCGCATGAGCACCGCCGGCACCGCGACTCGCCGCATCGAGCTGACCCTGCACAAGCCCTGGTTCGCCCTCTACGGCCGGATCAAGCCGACTCTGGTGATCGCCGGTCGCGGCCAGCCGGCGCAGTGGGGACTCGGCACCTGGCAGGTTCCGGCCGACGAGACCGTGGTGGTCGGAGTGTTCCTGTTCAACCGGATGTGGCGGTTCGGTCAGGCCGAGTTCGCCCTCGAGCCGACCCATCCGCCCGCACTTCGGTACTCGGCCCCGGCGCTGCCCTTCGGCCGCGGCCGGATCCGCCCGAACACTCCGATGGGTTCCGTGCGCTGACCGGTCAGGACGACGGCCCGGACCACCGATAGGTAGCCCGGGCCGCTCATCACCGCTTCAGTCGCGCGGCGGGTTCGCCGGCAGCCACTCGTCCAGCGTCGTGGCGAACACCTGCACACCGTCGACCGGCATGAGGGTGCGCTCCTGCATGCGTGCACCGAAGTAAGGGGCATCCGGGTCGGTCACGACCTCGCGGGGGTCGCCACGGAACGCCAGACCACGGCGGACCAGCTCGTCGAGTCCCATGACCTCGGGGCCGGCGATCTCGACGTCGGCGTTCAGCGGTGCGCCGGCAGCGGTGCGCGCGACGGCCGTCGCGACATCCTCGGCGGCGATCGGCTGCATGAGGTTGTTCGGCAGGTGGATGCCGTCGCCGTTGCCCGACACAGTGGCGATGCCACCGATGAACTCGAAGAACTGCGTCGCGTGCACGAGCGAGTACGGAATCCCCGACTCGCGGATGAGCTTCTCCTGCGCCTCCTTCGCCGCGAAGTAGTCGATGTTGTTGGGCCGGTCGGTGCCGACGATCGTGAGGGCCACGTAGTGTCCGACGCCGGCCTCACGCGAAGCCGCGACGAGGTTGTTCGTGGAGGTGGTGAAGAACTCCATCACGTCGTCGGGTGCGAACGATGGCGAGTTCGAGACGTCGACCACGACCTCCGCGCCCTGCAGCACCTCGGCGAGACCCTCACCGGTGATCGTGTTGACGCCCGAATTCGGCGACGCCGGTACGGCCTCGTGCCCGTGCTCGGTGAGCTTCGCGACGACCTTCGAGCCGATCAGTCCCGAGCCGCCGATGACGACGATCTTTGCCATGATGTGCCTTTCGTTCGAAGAGCGCGGGGAGAGGTGTGCGCTCATCAGCTACGACAGTTCGGGCGCTCGATCTGTGACAGCCGCGTCACTCCGCGCGCCAGCGCGTCAGTTTGCCGGGGTTCACCACGAGCCATGCCTGCACGATCAGACGGCCGCGCGCGCGCATGCCCAGGACGCCCGTGACCTCCCCACGTCGGCAGACGACAAGCCCCGGCATCCCATTCACCGACGCGATACGCACCGACACCTCGGAGTCGAGCAGCACTCCGGACAGATGGCGCGAGACCTCGTGCGCCCCGCGAAGCGCCGCGGGCGGCGCGGGCACGACGCCGCCTCCGTCGACGGTCAACTCGACGCCCGGGTGCATCATCGCCCTCAGCGCCCCGGGGTCACCGCTCTCGACAGCGGCGACGAGCGCGCGCGCGACGCGCTCGTGCTGCACGGCGCTCGCCCTCGAACCCCGCGGACAGACGTGCAGCCACGACGCGCGACGTCGTCTGGTCACGCCCCGACCGGGGCGACGTGCCCGAGCTTGTCGGGGCTCATCACCCAGTGGATCTGACGGATGCCCTCCTCCGACGCGGTGATCATCGCCACCGTGGTGACGACCCCGTCCTCGGAGATCGTCGCCGCGGGCTGTCCGTTGAGCTCGACCCAGTCGATGGTCTTGCCGATCCAGAAGTGGCTCGAGAACGCCGCGACGAACTTCGCGACGCGGCTGCGGCCGGCCACAGGAATGCGGGCCGCCAGTTTGACGCCGTTGCCGTCGGTGGTGCTGACGACGTCCTCCGCGAAGAGACGCTCGAGACCTGTCACGTCGCCCTGCTGCGCGGCCACGAGGAAGGCCTCGAGCAGCCGCCGCTGCTCGGCGGCGGCGACCTCCGCTCTGCGAGCCGACGAGAGATGCTTGCGTGCCCGGCTGACGAGCTGACGGGCGCTCGCCACGGTGGCGCCGATGACGTCGGCGATCCGCTCGTAGGGATAGTCGAGCGCCTCGCGCAGGATGTACGCCGCGCGCTCGGTCGGCGTGAGCTTCTCGAGCACGAGCAGGATCGCGAACTGCAGTGCTTCGCCGCGTTCGGCGCCGAGGGCAGGGTCGTCGTCGGTGTTGACCGGCTCGGGCAACCACGGCCCGATGTACGTCTCACGACGCGCGTGCGCGGACTGGGTCGCATTGATGGAGAGCCGCGTGGCCACCGTCGCGAGGAACGCAGCGGGCTCGCGGATGTCAGCCCGATCGGCGTTCTGCCACCGGATCCAGGTCTCCTGGACGATGTCCTCGGCGTCCGCCACCGTGCCGAGCATGCGGTAGGCGATGCCGAAGATGCGGCGCCGGTGCTGGTCGAAGACGGCGACCGCCTGCACGATGTCGTCAACGTGGTCGTCGGTCTCGGATGTCTGTCCGGTCATGGCCGCCGCTCCTCTCGCCGCGCTCAGCGTACGCCCGCGGGTGCCGGCAGCAGGAGGTCGTCGCCCGCGTGCGGCGCCGCCTGCCAGTCGTGGAAGCGCGTCGGTGCGATGGTGGCGTCGTGGCCCGGCAGCAGCTCCCACCGATCGAGCTGCGCACCGAAGTAGGTCGCGAGCGGGTCTGCGACCACCTCTCGCTCGTCGCGACGGAACCGCAGCTCACGCTGGGCGAGATAGCCGAGCTCGAACACCTCGGGGCCGCCGTGCTCGGTCACCCCGCCCGTCGGCCGAGCAACGGCGGCGCGTGCCACCGCCGCGGCGACATCGTCGGCGGCCATCGGCTGGATGAGCGCGTCGGCGACGTGTGCGACGCCACTGCGGGTCGCGGCATCCGTGATGCTGCGGATGAATTCGAAGAACTGCGTGGCGTGCACGATCGAGAACGGGCGACCGGATGCCGTCAGCAGACGTTCCTGCTCTGCCTTGGCCTGGAAGTATCCCCCCTCTGAACGCGCGAGTCGGTCGGTGCCGACCACCGACAGCACGAGGTGGTGGCGCACCCCCGCGGCGGCGCCATACGTCAGCAGGTTGAGAGTCGAGCCGGAGAAGAACTCCCGAGCGCCTTCCTCATCGGTGTACGACGAGTTGGAGACGTCGACGATGGTCTCGGCTCCGGCGAGCGCGTCCGCCAGACCCTCCCCCGTGAACGAGTTGACGCCGGCCGCCCTCGCGACGACGACGACATCGTGCCCGGTCGCCTGCAATCGGGCCACGACCCGTGAACCGATCAGACCTGTTCCCCCGATGACAGCGATCCTCATGTCGAACCCTCTCTGTTCATCGCGCGCGGGAACGCGCACGTTCACAGCTGAGACCGGATGCCGCGGCCATGTGTGACAGGTCTGCCACGTTTCGCCGGATTTCGGTTGCGCGGTCACAACTGCGGACGGCGGCTGGTCTTGGTTGACAACACCGCACGTCCACCTCGAAAGGAACAGACATGTCCGAGCAGAAGCCCACCATCGTCCTCGTCCACGGCGCGTTCGCCGAGTCGTCCTCGTGGAACGGCGTCATCGCCCAGCTGCAGCAGCATGACGTGACGGCGGTCGCGGTCGCCAACCCGCTGCGCAGCCTGGCCGGCGACGCCGCCTACGTGCGCGACGTGCTCGCTTCGATCGAGGGCCCGATCATCCTCGTCGGCCACTCGTATGCCGGACTCATCATCACCGAGGCGGCTGCGGGCAATGACGCCGTCGTCGGCCTCGTCTACGCCGGGGCGTTCGTGCCCGAGACCGGCCAGAGTGCGTTCGATCTGTCCAGCAGCGCGCCCGGCAGCACATTGGGTGACGCGCTCGCCGCGTACCCGGTGTCGAGCGGAGGCGACGAGTTCATCATCCGTCCGGAGCTCTTCCACCACCAGTTCGCCGCCGACGTCTCGGCCGAGGTCGCCGCTCTGATGGCCGCCACGCAGCGCCCGGTCACTCAGGCCGCACTGACGGAGGGTCTGCCGACCGAGCGCCCGGCCTGGCGCGACATCCCCTCCTGGCACGTCTTCGGCGAGAAGGACCTCAACATCCCGGTCGCCGTGCACCGCGCCGGTGCCGAGCGCGCCGCCTCGAGGGGCACGCACGAGATCGCCGGCGCTTCGCACGCCATCTCGGTGTCGGAGCCCGCCGCGGTCGCCGCGACGATCGCCGAGGCGGCCAAGGCCTACGTCGCGAGCCTCGCCGCAGCAGCGTGACAGACCGCGGCGCCCCGGATGACCGTCGGTCTCCGGGGCGCCGCCCCATCCGAGAGGCCTCACATGCTCACCTCATTCCGCACTCCCCTCCGAAGCGTCGACGCCGGCGAGCTCACCGTCGGCTACATCGACGCCGGTGATCCCGCCGCGGAGCCGGTCGTGCTGCTCCACGGCTTCCCGTACGACATCCACAGCTACGTGGACGTCGTGCCGCTGCTGACGGAGGCCGGCTACCGGGTGCTCGTCCCCTATCTCCGCGGACATGGTCCGACGTCGTTCCGCGAGGGGCGCACGATCCGCTCCGGACAGCAGGCGGCGCTCGGATCCGACCTGTTCGCCTTCATCGACGCGCTCGACCTGGAGCAGCCGATCCTCGCGGGCTACGACTGGGGCGCTCGTGCCGCGTGCGTCGTCGCGGCGCTCTGGCCCGAGCGTGTGGCAGGACTGGTGTCGGTCAACGGGTACCTGATCCAAGACATCTCGGCAGCCGGCATCCCGCTCCCGCCCGGTCTCGAAGCCGGGTTCTGGTACTTCTGGTACTTCGCGACCGAGCGCGGCCGCGCCGGCCTCTCGCAGGACCCGAGGGGGATCGCCGACGTCATCTGGCGCCGCAACTCCCCCGCGTGGGCGTTCGACGACGCAGACCTCGCCCGCGCTGCCGCAGCGTTCGACAATCCCGACTACGTCGACGTGGTCATCCACTCGTACCGTCACCGGCTCGGTCTCGAACCCGGTGCCCCTCAGCACGTCGACCTCGAGCGCCGCCTCGCCGCGCTGCCGCCGATCACGGTTCCCACGATCACCCTCGACGGCACCGCCGACGGGAACTTCCCCGCGACGGACGGCTCGCAGCACGACAGGTTCTTCACCGGCCCGCGCAGGCATCGACAGATCCCGGGCGCGGGACACCACTTGCCCGCCGAAGCACCGCACGCCTTCGCCGAGGCTGTCCTCGACGTCGCCGAGCCGCCGGGCGACGGCGCCGGAACCCCATGACCCACGAAGGAGAAGCAATGTCATCGGATCTGCAGGGAAAGGTCGCACTCGTCACCGGTGCCTCCTCGGGAATCGGTCGTGCCACCGCGCTCGCCCTCTCACGCGCCGGGGTGACGGTCGCGGCCGGAGCGCGCCGGGTCGACCGGCTCAAGGAGCTCGTCGAGTCCGCGCCGGGTGAGATGCTCGCCGTGCATCTCGATGTCGCCGACGAGCAGTCGGTCACGGATGCCGTCGCCGCCGTCGTCGAGAAGTTCGGCCGCCTCGACGCACTCGTCAACAACGCCGGGCTGATGCAGAGCGGCATGATCGTCGGCGCCGACACTCGTGAGTGGGTGCGGATGGTGCAGACGAACCTGCTCGGCTCGATGTTCGCCGTGCACTCCGCGCTCCCCCACCTGATCGCCTCGAAGGGCGCGGTGGTGCAGGTCTCTTCGACGGCAGGCCGCACGGCGTCTCTCGGCAGCGGCGCATACGCCGCGACCAAGTTCGGCATCACCGCGTTCTCGGAGTCGCTCCGGCAGGAGGTGACAGCACTGGGGGTGCGGGTGATCGTGATCCAGCCCGGCTTCGTCGCCACTGAGCTGACCGACCACATCACCGATCCCGTCATGCGGGCTGCGGCTGCGGAGATCGGCCAGTCCATGCGCCCGCTTGCCCCGGAGGATGTCGCGGAGGCCGTCGTCTATGCGCTGAGTCAGCCGGCTCACATCTCCGTGAACGAGATCCTCGTGCGGCCGACCGACCAGGTGCGCTCATGAGCCGCGCTGTCTGAGGCATCACGTCACAACGGGCGCACGCTGACACCTGCATCGCCGCGTCGCGGAATCCCGTCGTCCGTTCCGTCGGTGCCGCCGTCTACGCTCGGCTCATGCGGTGCGTCGCGTTCATGCGGAACGTCAATCAGGGTCAGCGTGGCCACCCCTCGACGGGCGACATCGTGGCGGGGTTCGCCGACGCCGGGTGCCCCGGCATCCAGACCTTCCAGAGCAACGGCACCATCCTGTTCGACTCCGACCAGCCCGCATCGGTGGTCGAACAGGCGGCGGACGCCGTCGCGGCGCGGTCGGGCCATGAGCGGGACATCCTCTGGATCCCGCTGTCCGAGCTGGCGGCGATCGTCGACGAGCACGGAGCCACGCCGGAACCCCGCCGGTTCGAACTCACGCTGCACAGCGGCGCGATCATCGACCCGAATGATGCCGGGGTGATCAGCCGCGCCACGGAGCATCGCTGCTCTGTCGCCGATGCCGGAGAAGGATGGGCTCTCATCGGCAACCAGGTCGAGGGGGAAGGCCACGCGACCCCGGTGATCGAGAGCCTCACCGGGCGCCGCGCGACTTCTCGGGGGCTGCCGACGGTGATCCGGCTGGTCTCCCGCTTCGGTCAGTGAGGGCACACCCAGCGCGCCATCCGTGGGCCCTAGGCGGTGCACCCGAGAGGCGCAACCCGGTGTCGACGCCGCTCGAGCGCACCTAGGCTCGCGTGACATGAGCGACAACTCGCGCGACCACGACATCGTCCTGCTGGGCGCGACAGGTTTCGTCGGGACGTTCACCGCCCGCCACCTCGTACGATCGGCCCCCGGCGGCGTCCGGATCGCGCTCGCCGGGCGTTCACGCTCGCGCTTGGAGGACGTACGCCGCGAGCTGCGCGTCGACTGGCCGATCATCGAGGTGGACACGAGCGACGAGACGGCCGTCACGCGAATGACGCGGTCGACATCGGTCGTCGCGACGACGGTCGGTCCCTATCTGCGCTACGGCATGGAGGTCGCGGCCTCCTGCGCCCGCGAGGGCACCTCGTACGCAGATCTGTCGGGCGAGAGCATCTTCGTCGCGCGGAGCATCCAGCGCAATCACGACGTCGCAGAGAGGAGCGGCGCCAGAATCGTCCATTCCTGCGGCTTCGATTCGATCCCCTCCGACCTCGGCGTCGGCCTCGCCCATGCGGCCGCCGGCGGCGTGCCGATCGTCGCGGCCACGCTGCGGGTGAGATCGCTGCGCGGCGGCATCAGCGGCGGGACGATCGACTCGCTTCGTCAGCAGATGAGAGAGGCGAAGACGGATGCCGCGGCCCGCCGCCTCATCGGCAACCCCTACGCGCTCACACCCGGCCCATCCGTCCGCCTGCCGGGCCACGCCGGCAGCGGGTGGGGCAAGGAGCGGGGCACCTGGCAGGCGCCGTTCATCATGGGCGCCTACAACCAGCAGATCGTCCAGCGGAGCAACTACCTGACCGAGTGGAGCTATGGCCAGCTCATGCGCTACCGCGAGGTCGTCACGACCGGACGGGGTGTCCCCGGCTTCGCTTCGGCGGGGGCGATCGGTGTCGGCACGGCGGCTTTCGTGGGCGCCATGTCGTTCGCACCCACCCGGGCGATCCTCGATCGCGCGCTCCCGGCGCCGGGCAGCGGGCCGGGTGAGAATGCCGTCGAGCACGGTCGATTCCTGCTCGACATCGACGTCTATCCGGTCGAAGGTGAGCCGATGCGCACCCGCGTCGCGGCTCCGTTCGATCCGGGCTACGGCGGAACGGGCGTCATGCTGGGTGAGTCGGCGCTCAGTCTCGCTCTCGACGAGCTGCCCGACCGCGCCGGCGTGCTGACGCCGATGGTCGCGATGGGCGACAAGCTGGCGGAGCGGCTGCGGGCCCACCGGTTCACGCTGGATGTCGCTCCGCTGAGCTGAACGCCCCCGATGCAGGAGGGGCCGCCCTGGCTTCCGCGTCGAGTACACGGCTCAGTCCGCGGAAGTCCCGCAGCAGGATCCGCCGAAGAACGAAGGTCGGCAGCAGGGCCACCAGCCGGAGCCAGCCCACCACGTCGCCCTCGTAGTCGGCAAGAACGCGCGTGCCTTCGCCTTCGGCCGCGCACACGTACTCCACCCGCGAGTTCCACGGCGACGTCGAATGCCAGACGACGCGCTGATGGGGCTCGATGACCTCGAGCACGTCTGCGAAACGCACCTTGAAGGGACCGAAGATGCGGTCGACCGCCCACCAGCGGCTCCCGATCTCGGGCAGCCCCTCGTCGATCCGCTGTCTGAACTCCACAGCCGGCGCGAACTCCGGCCAGCGTGCCGGGTCGGCGAGGTACGCGAATACCCGTGCAGGAGGATGAGCGAGCCGTGCGTCCAGCCTCACGCGACGCCACATCGTCGTCACGCCATCTCGGGCACCGGGCGGTCGGGATAGAGCTCCCGCATCGCCTGGTCGTACTTGCGCTTCATCAGCAGGAGATAGATAAGCCGGATCGGCGCGGGGATTTTCTCGCGCATCCACTCCTCCCGCTCACCCTCCGGCACACTCGCGATCAGCAGCCCCACCTGCAGCGCCATGACGTCCTTGCCGAGCTCCTTGCGGTGGGCGGCCAAGGTCTCGCGCGTGTGCTGCTCCATCCAGTCCCACTCCTGCTGCGACATCACTGCACCGGCGACAGGCATGATGTCGTCCTCCTCCTGCTGGAGATGTCCCACCAAGGTGTCGCGCAGGGTCTCGATGTCGGCGGCGAACGCAGCTCCAAGCCCGGGGTCTGCCGTCGCGATCCAGGGCGCGAGCTGCGGCTCGATGCGAGCGAGCTGTGTTGCCACTTCGGCGTGCTGGGCACGCATCTGATCGACATGCAGCGCGCACCCCGGATCCCGCGACGTGAGTCGGTCCCATAGCGCGAGGTCCTCTGTCTCGTGATGCATGTGCAGCGCGTAGAAGTCGAGGTGCGCATACCGGCCGACGATCGCCGCGCGCTCGACATCCCCGGCATCCACCTCACGGATGAGCAGCGGCAGCTCGCGGTAGAGCCAGCGCAGGATGCGGTGCACGAGGATCAGACCCGACGTGTCGCACCCCGCGTGCTGGCCTTCAGGCAGCGCTCCCGACGACGGCAGTTTCGCAGCCATGTCGCACCCCCAGTGTTCCCCCGCCGACGCCGGGTCGTCAGCAACGAGGGGCGCAGACAGCCGTACGATACACCCGCGGGCGCGGGACTACACCCCTTCCGCCTGTGGGCGCCGGTCCGACTGTTTCCGAGATCCGATCAGTGAAGCTCCGTCAGGCGCCCGGAATCGATCCGCCAGTGCCGGTCGAGCTGCACGGTGTCGAGCATGCGCCGGTCGTGGGTCACCAGCAGGAGTGTGCCGCGGTAGGAATCGAGCGCCTGCTCGAGCTGTTCGATCGCAGCCAGGTCGAGATGGTTGGTGGGCTCGTCCAGCACCAGCACGTTCACGCCGCGCGCCTGCAGCAGCGCCAGGGCCGCACGCGTCCGCTCGCCCGGTGACAGCTCGTCGACCGGTCGATTCACGTGATCGGCCTTGAGGCCGAACTTCGCGAGCAGGGTGCGCACCTCGCCGGCTTCCATGGCGGGGACGAGCTGTTCGAACGCGCCCGCGAGGGGCCGGGAGCCCACCAGCAGCGAGCGGGCCTGATCGATCTCACCGACCTCGACGTTCACGCCGACGCTCGACGTGCCGTGGTCCGGCACCTGCCTGCCCAGCAGGGCTCGCAGAAGAGTCGACTTGCCGGCGCCGTTGTGACCCGTGATGCCGATCCGGTCGCCGGCGTTCACCTGCACGGACACCGGCCCGAGCGTGAATGAGCCCTGCTCGAAGACGGCGGAGTTCAGGGTCGAGACGACCGTGCTCGAGCGGGGTGCCGCGCCGATGGTGAACTCGAGCTGCCATTCCTTGCGCGGTTCCTCGACCTCGTCGAGCCGCGCGATGCGGCTCTCCATCTGGCGCACCTTCTGCGCCTGCTTCTCGCTCGACTCGGTGGCCGCCTTGCGGCGGATCTTGTCGTTGTCGGGCGACTTCTTCATCGCATTGCGCACACCCTGGCTCGACCACTCACGCTGCGTGCGCGCCCGGGCGACGAGATCGGCCTTCTTGTCTGCGAACTCGTCGTACTTCTCGCGCGCGTGCCGGCGGACCGTCGCGCGCTCCTCGAGGTAGGCGTCGTAGCCGCCACCGTAGAGACGGTGCGAGTGCTGCGCCAGATCGAGCTCGAGGACGCGCGTCACGCTGCGCGCGAGGAACTCGCGGTCGTGGCTGACCAGTACCACACCGCCCCGCAGTCCGCGCACGAACGCCTCGAGTCGTTCCAGGCCGTCGAGGTCGAGATCATTGGTGGGCTCGTCCAGCAGCGCGATGTCGAAGCGAGACAGCAGCAGGGCCGCGAGTCCGACCCGGGCGGCCTGGCCACCCGACAGGGACGTCATCGTCGCCTCTGCGGCGGGCGCCCCGCCGAGGTCCAGCCCGAGGTCCGCGAGCACGACCGGAATCCGTTCCTCGAGGTCGGCAGCGCCGCTCGCCAACCACCGGTCGAGCGCTGTCGAGTAGACGTCGGCGGGGTCCACGCCGTTCACCGACGGCGCGGGATCACCGAGGGCGGCGGCCGCGGCATCCATCTCCCTGGTCGCCTGTGCACAGCCGGTGCGACGCGCGATGTAATCCGCGACGGTCTCGCCGTCGACGCGTTCGTGCTCCTGGGGCAGCCAGCCGACGAATGCGTCGGAGGGGGAAAGCGTGATGGTGCCGGCCTGCGGCTCGTCGACGCCGGCGAGCAGCCGCAGCAGCGTGGACTTGCCGGCTCCGTTGGCACCGACCACCCCGACCACATCGCCCGGTGCGACCGTCAGATCCAGCGAGTCGAAGAGCGTGCGATGGCCGTGACCGCCGGCCAGGCCGCGCGTCACGAGTGTTGCGGTCATGCCCCCATCCTCTCAGCGCGCGGGCGGATACTCGTTCCGCGGGGCGCGCCCTGACGACGACTCGCCGCGACCGACGCACGTCGTGGGCCTTCACGTCAAGGGGGTGCGTCCGACATGGCGGCCGCACCAAGGTGAGCGCATGAGCATCCACAACGAGGACCTCCGCGTCGCCCTGGACGACGATCGCATCGAGACCATCGAGCACGTGGTCGCCGAAGTGGAGGACGACATCCACCACGGCAAGGTGTCCGATGACGTGAGTCACGTGCTCGCGCAACGACTCGAGGCCGCTGGCGTCTCACTGGCACCCGAAGCCGTCGACGATCTGGCCGAGGCCATCGAGAGCGACGTCTCGCTCTGACTTCCCCGGCGGGGCACAGGCTCTCCGCGAGTGCCGACGTGCCGTGGCCGACGCCGTCGGCTGCCCGCGCCGGCGGATTTCTCGGTCTACATCCGCGCGTACTGGCCGGAGCAGGCGATTCTCGACGCGACCTGGCAGCCCCCGACCGTCCAGCGCATCCGCTAACCACGCCTGGCGGCCGTGGCACGCGCCACGACACCCGCGCCCGCCCACACATGCCGAAGAATCTCGACGAGATCGATATTCTGCGACTCGAGGGCGTGGCGCTGCAAGATCTCGCCTACCGTCCACGCCTCGACTGGCTGTCACGAGGAGTCGCCGGATCCTGAACGAAGGGAGTGGCTATATGCCCGCTGCGCTCATCGAAGTGCGCCGCACGTACTCGTTGGAAGAGGAGGTGGCGATCATCGACGCGGTGCATGCCGCGTTGGTCTCCGCCTTCCGAATTCCGCCTGAGGACAAGGACGTACGCCTGATCGTCCACGCGCCCCACCGGTTCGCCTGCTCCCCCGAGACGCCTCAGCCCGAGTACCGCACACTGGTGACCATCGACTGCTTCGCCGGCAGGTCTTTGGCGGCCAAACGAGCGTTATACGCCCAGATCGCCGATCGCCTCGACACGCTCGGCATTCCGAAGGGCCATGTCACGACCATCGTGCACGACATCCCGGCCGGGAGCTGGGGCCTGTCCGACGGCGTCCCCGCTGCGGACGTCGATCTCGGGTTCGAGGTGACCGTGTGAGCGGGCCCCTGCCCGCCATGCGTAGTAGCGCCTCATACCTGACCTCGCTGGACGGGCCGACTTCTGGCGTCCAGAGTGTGCGCTGAGGGACCCGCTTGCGGTGGACGGCCGGCGGGCAACGTCTTTTACTCAGTGCCATTCCATGTTGATGAGCCGCTGGAACGTGTCGTAGCCGGCCCGCGCGAACGCGTTCGCCATGGGCTGGTTGCCGAGGTCGGTCGAGGCGCGGATGTGCGGCGCTCCCGCCTCGGCCAGGATGCGGGTGCCCTCAGCGAGGAGGCCGTCGATGTAACCGTTACCGCGATGCTCGGGGAGCACGCCGACGTACGCGACGATGTGGTGGTAGGAGTTGCGCGCCGGAAAGACGAAGCCGACGGGCCGGCCGGCGCCATCGATGGCGACCCGCCACCATTCCCGAGGCGTCGTGTACCGCGCGAACTCGTCCTCGAACTGGGCGCGCGCGACCTCGCGCGGCGATGAGTCGGCGAGCTCACCGCGGCTGTGCGCGTCGAGCGTGCCGGTGAGGGCGCGCGTCGTCAGATCGAGCACCTCGTCGTCGTCCTCGAAGGCGCGGAACGCGAGGCGGGAGTCAGGTGCGGGGAGTCCTGCCGTCGGCGCCCATTGGAGGCGGAGCCGCTCGACCACGAATCGGGCACCGGATGCCTCGAGGAGGGCCATCACCGTCTCGGTGGCGCGTTGCTCGGCCGGGCGCTCGCGCCAGTCGGCCGGCAGGTAGCGGGCGAACTCGGGCGGGGTCGCCTGGCCCTCGATCACCTCGCTGCGTGCGGCGTCGAGCAGGGCCGCCCCGACCGCCCAGTGGTCCTCGTCGGAGAGGGCGTCGTCGAGGTCGAAGATGTCGAACTGCGTGGCATCCGTGGAATCTGACGGGCTCCAGAGCGCGAGTCGACCGAGCAGGCGGTCTTCGTGAATTGCGAGCCAGGTCCACTCGACGCGTCGGCGCCGCTGCTCGAGGTCGTCGGCGATCTCGTCGTTCAGCGCGTACGGAATGCGGTTGAAGAGGTCGATCTCATGCGTGCCACCGAGGTGGCGGATGTCGAAGGCGATGCTCATGCGCGGGCCGCCGGTACTGTGACCGGCCCCGAGGCATCCGTCCGGATCCTGGAGTACCACTCGACCACGTTGCCGCCTTCGAAGGAGCGCACCCCGTCGAGCCCGAACACGGTCGGGCTGAACTCGGGGCCGAAGGCGGTCCTGCCGGCTCCGGCGACCACGGGGTACCGCTTGATGACGAGCCGGTCGATCTCGTCGACCAACTGGCCCGCGAGGACGCCGCCGCCGGCAAGGTAGATGTCCAGCGACGAGTCCTCCTCCTTCAGTGCGCGCACGGCGCTGACGGGGTCGCTCGAGATCATCGTGACGGCCGGATCGGGCTGTTCGGGGCCGCCCGAGACGACGAACTGGCGCAGGTGCGAGTACGGCGACGTGATGCCGAGCTGGAGACCGGGCTCGTACGTGCGGCGGCCCATCACGACGGTGTCGAAGCGCGTGAGCGGGGCGTCCGCGATGCCGAGTTGTGCTCGTGCATGGGTGGGCAGGGCGTCGCCGTAGTCGCCGACCATCCAGGCCATGTATTCGTCGGAGCCGGGGAAGAAGTCGACCTCGTCGCCGGGGCCGGCGATGAAGCCGTCGATCGAGAGCGAGATGTAGTACGTGAGATTTCGCATGAGTCCTTCGGGTTGAGTACGCCATCCACTATAGTCATAGTGGTCAGCGCGTCAACACCGGAGGATCACGCCATGGCAAAGAACACGGAGCGACGGCACCGCCTCTTGGATGCCGCGGTCGAGGTGATCGCGGTCGAGGGCGGCCGCGGACTCACCTTCGGCGCCGTCGACCGCGCGGCGGCCGTGCCGCCAGGCACCGCGTCGAACTACTTCGCGTCGCGCGACCAGTTGCTGGCCGAGCTCGCCGAGCACGTCTTCGTCCGGCTCGCACCCGATCCGGATGAGGCCGCGGCGCGCATGGCCGTCGAGCCGACGCGCGAGAGCGAGCGCGGCCTCATGATGTGGCTCGTCGAACGGGCCCTCGCCGATCGTGCCGCGCACCTCGCGCTCTTCGAGCTGCGGCTCGAGGCGACCAGGAATCCGCACGTCGCACCGACCGTGACCCGGCAGTTCGCCGGCAACCTCGCGATCGCGACGTCGGACCACGTCGATCACGGGTTCCCCGGCGACCGGTCGACCGCGCTCGTGCTCTACCTCGCGATGAGCGGACTGCTCCTCGACCACCTCACGATGCCGGAACTGCTGGGCGCCGATGCCGTCGCGGCGATCGTCGACACGATCGTCACCGCCGTAGTGCCCGAGCAGCATGTCGACTGAGGCTCAACCGCGCCGCGGCTCCGCGGCGACGGGGTGCACCCCTCACACGCGATCAGTACGTGCTCCATATGCTGCGAGGAACACGCGGATACCGGCTTCGCGGCCGGACGCCGGCTCAACATCGGTGATGGCATCGAATCGACCCGTCACCATGACCCGATTGCTCGGAACCCAGAGGAGCAGTCCGGCGAGGTGATTCGCAGCGATGCGCGGCTCGTCGATCCGCAGCCAGCCTCGCTCGTGCGCGCTCGCAAGCAACTCCCCCATGAGGCGGAGGGTGTGCTCGAACGCCCGTTCGTGGACGTGGTCAGGTCCGTGGTTGATCCGCGCTCGAGCACCCGCAGCCGCCGGGGACTGTGCGCGCGGCAGTAGGCGATCTACGCCTCGGGGATCACCCGGCCGAAGGTCTCGAGAGTGATCGCTTCGGGTTCGGGACCACCGCGCTTGCCAGTGTCCAGAGCGTCGATCTGTGCGAGCTCGTCACCGGTGAGTTCGAAGTCGAAGACGTCGAAGTTCTCCGCGATGCGGTCAGGCTTGGTGGACTTGGGGATGACCTGGATGCCCTTTTGAATGTGCCAGCGGAGCATCACCTGCGCGGCCGATTTGCCGTATCGCTCACCGATGGCAAGCAGCACCGGTTCATCGAAGCTGCGTCGACCGGATTCGCGGTAGGACGTGATTCCGCCGATCGGTGACCACGCCTGCGTGAGGATGCCATGTCCCCGGTCGAGTGTCTGCAGCTGCTTCTGCTGGAAGTACGGGTGCACCTCGATCTGGTTCACCGTGGGCACCACGTCGGTATGTTCGAGCAGGTCAGACAGGTGCTCCGGCATGAAGTTGCTCACGCCGATGGAACGAACCCGTCCGTCGGTCAGCAACGTCTCGAGCGCTTGGTACGCCGCAATCGTCTTGTCGAACGCGGACGGCAACGCCTGGTGCAGGATGAACAGGTCGATCTGGTCGACGCCGAGCTTCGCGACACTCTTCTCGAACGCATGCAGCGTCTCGTTGTACCCGTAGTCGCTGATCCAGACCTTCGTCTCGATGAAGACGTCCTCGCGGGCCACGCCCGACTCCCGGAGGCCTTGGCCGACCTCGCGTTCATTGCCATAGGCCGCTGCGGTGTCGATGTGACGGTATCCGGTGCGAAGAGCGGCAGATACCGCTGCCACCGTCTCGGCCGGCGGTGTCTGGAAGACGCCGAGGCCGATAGCGGGGATCTCGACTCCGTTGTTCAGGGTGAAGGTCGGTACGGTCATATCCCCACGCTAAGCATCGGAGCCACGTGGAGGGAGGCACTGACACTCACCCCCGTGCGGGCGGAAGGCCCGACCGCCCCTGACGCGACAGATGACGGGACCATGTCCGCACTCCACCACGGCCTTGCCGTTGCGGTGAGCCGAGGCGTCGAGCCGGGCAGCGATGAGGCCGACCAACTCGCCGAGCGGCACCAGCCGCCCATCGAGCTGTTGCGGCACATTGCGGAGCCAGCGAATACGAGCGCTGCCCACCGCAACCATACCATACGGTAGGGTATGCCATATGGATGGCATGTCGGTGCTCGCGTTCGGGAGGTGTGCGTGACTGTTGTTCCCGACCCGGTGTGGCCGGTGGTCGTTCTCGCGCTTATTCAATTTGTGGACGGTTTGTTGTGTATCAGGCCGGTTCCATTTGTCGCCAAGTGCTTCGAGGACGTGGGATGGCCGCGCCGGTACTGGTGGATCATGCCGCCGCTCAAGTTCGCGGCGGCTGCAGGTCTCGTCGCAGGCATCTGGATTCCGATTCTTGGCGTGGTGACCTGCGGCGCTCTCGTCGTGTACTTCCTCGTCGCCATCGTCATGCACGTGATCGCGAAGGACTTCGGTCGCAACCTCTACCTCAACGCGACGGTCATGCTCCTCATTTGCGGCGCGACTGGACTGTTCTGCTTCGTGATCTGACTCCAGGGTGCACACTTCCGGCGGTCGATATCGATCCGAGGCATGGGAAAGGCAGGTTTGGACATGAATGCCCAAAGTTTGCGCCCGGAGTCCCCTACGGCGCTGGTCACAGGAGCGGCGACGGGCATCGGATTGGCAGTTGCCCGCGCGATGGCAGATCGCGGTTGGAGAGTTCTTGGAACGGCTATGCCAGATCAGGATGCATCTTCCTTGCTCCTTCTCCCCCGAACAGCGATTCTTCGAGTAGACCTTGCCAGCCCTTCGTCGCTGGACGACCTTGTCAGCAGCGTGCTCGGTGAGCCACGGCTGGATCTCCTGGTCAGCAACGCGGGGGTTGCCTTTCCTGGTCCGGTGGAGGCGAGCCAGGCAGCTGCTCTGCGCCGCCAGTTCGAGGTGAACGCGATCGCTCCCTTGCTTCTCGCCTCAGCGTTGATACCGAAGCTGCGCACGAGCCGCGGGAAGATCGTCTTCATCGGTGCAGGCCAAGGGCGGGTCGCTCTCCCGTTCGGCGGCGGATACGGTGCCACCAAGGCCGCGCTGGCGTCTCTTGCAGACGCTCTCCGTGCGGAGCTCTCGGGAACAGGTATCGCAGTGAGTGTCATCGAACCCGGTTCAGTGGCGACGGGGATCTTCGATGAGAGTCGACACAACGTAATGAAGGTCCTGGACGGCATGACACCAGAACTTTCCGCGCGATACCGGGCACCGCTGGAGGCGGTACTCGCGAAATCATCCCGGGCCATGGCATCCGCCCTGCCGGCATCACGAATCGGTGACCTCGTCGCGGATATCGCCGACTCGGCAGCACCTAAGCCGCGGTACCTCATCGGCAGAGACGCGTTGGCCTTGGCATTGATTGCGGTTGTCCCCGCACGAGTCCGAGCAGCGGTCCTTCAACGCATGATGAGGAGCACCTGATGCGCGGATCAGCGATGATCATCGGCGCGGGCGCCGCGGGCCCCGCCGGTGCGCGGGCCTGATGGGCACATACCGGATGGTATGGTCCCGGGATGAGTGTTGCACGCGATCGCTGGTTGGATGAGGGCGTTCGTGTTCTGGAAGAGCAGGGATCCACGGGAATTCGCATCGACAAGATCGCGGCGCGTCTGGGATTGTCGAAGGGTTCGTTTCACCACCATTTCGAGGGCGCCGAGGCGTACAAGGTCGCACTCCTAGCTCGAATTGAGCAGATGAGCACTGCGGCGCTCGAAGAAGCAAGCGCGCACGCATCGAGCGTCGACAAGTCGCCCCGCGCGGTCCTCGGTGCCTTGATCGACCTCCTCGACCCCGCCGAAGGAACGATCTATCGCCCCGAGCTGGAAGTGGCTGTTCGTTCATGGTCCACCGTCGATCCGGACGCGCGAGCAGTTCAACAGCGCATCGACCAATCACGCATCAGCGCACTCGAGGCCATATGGCGCCCGCTCGTCCCGACCGATGCCGAGGCGCGCGTCGCAGCCCTGCTTCCCTATCTCCTCGCCGTGGGGGCCGCGATGGTCACTCCCCCTGTCCCCTCACACCAGCTCCGCGAAATCTTCCGTCTCCTCGTTCCACTCATCCCGGAGCATCCCGACGCCGGCCAAGATCGACGCGAACCAGATGCAAGATCGTCCTGGAACACGTGACCGCGCACGCCGGTCCTCTCCTAGAGACTGTGGCGCGGTCGCGGTGCGCGGGAGCGCGCCAGCGCACGCGCGGCTCGGAGGGGCGTGTGACCGAGCGCAGTGATCGCGCTTTCCACACGCCGGTTCGAACGGTCGCTCAGATGGCTGGCAAGGGCCGTGAATCGCGGACTCGGTATATTGGCCGGCATCCTCGACACCGCGGTGCGTGACGGGCGGACCCCTCGCAACGTCGCGCAGAATCTTCGCCGCCTTACGTCCCTACGAACGAAGGCCCCGAGATCCGCGTAATCACGCGGTTCTCGAGGCCTTCTTCTGTGACAACGGCTGTGGAGATGGGGGGAATCGAATGACGCTGTGGGCGATTCCCCCTTCCACATCAACCTGCAAAATCCGCGGAATCACGCGGTTCGCAGGGCCATGCACCGACAAGCAGATGCATCGAAAATCGCCCACAGTCAGAGCAAATGCGGGCGATTTGTGGGCGATCCGACGGAGGGGAACCTCGACATCGATTCGCGGGACGAGAGTGCCGTCGCGGCGCACTTCGAGGAGTTCACGACAGGCTCTTCTCTCAGGCTACGCTACGCCGCGCAGCGACCAACGACCAGCCCACCGCGGAAGGACGCTCGGGTCTACCGCGACTGAGTCTGGTGTCTTCGCATCACCACTAAGCGTCCTTCAGAGCAAAGGCCTCCTCGACGTGCCGGCGTAGCTCTGCCGTCGTGCGCAGCCACTCGGTCCAAAGGGTCTCCCACGTGGCGTCATCGCGCGCGTTCGCGCACCCTCAACCGCACGCTCGGTTCGCTGAGCGGCGAGTGGGTGGGCGTATGCGGATGTCGCGAGGGGCGGTGTCACCGCGATAGCGTGAACCGACTTGTGCTCGTGGACGGCCCACGGCGGTCTGGGGGAATGATGGCGATCATCGTCGACGACGAGAACTTTGTGCGGGCCGAGACTGATCGGATGTTCGCCGGCCTGCAGGCCGCTGCGGGCGGGGCGAATCGCTGGAACCACTACCGCGTGCCCACGCCGATCGACCAGCAGACCATCATCCGCATGAATCGCGACACCCTCTACAGCCTCGCCGTCGTCGACGCCTCGAAGGGTGTGACTCTTACCGTGCCGGAGTCAGGCGAGCGATACCTCTCGGTGATGGTCATCGACGAGGACCACTACGTCAAGCGCATTTTCCACGAGCCGGGCACCTACACCCTGACCGCCGAGGAGATCGGCACACCCTACGCTGCATTCGGGGCGCGTGTCCTGCTTGACGAGACCGACCCTGACGACCTCGCGCGCGTGCACGCAATCCAGGACGGCCTGGTCATCGAGGCCGGCTCGAGCGAACCGTTCTCGATGCCCGATTACGACGAGCCATCGTTCACCGCGACGCGTGAGGCGGTGCTCGAGGAGGTTCGACGCGTGGGACTCGACGGCGGGACCCACGGCATGTTCGGCGACAAGGACGAGGTCGACAAGACTCAGCACCTCCTCGGGACCGCTGCCGGCTGGGGCGGCCTCCCCGAAACCGAGGCGTTCTATGTGTCCGAGGAACCGCACCTTCCCGTGGGGACCTATCAGATCACGGTCAAGGACGTGCCGGTCGACGCTTTCTGGTCGATCAGCCTGTACAACGCGGCGGGCTTCTTCGAACAGAATCCGCTGGGCGCCTACAGCGTGAACAACATCAACGGCACCAAGAACGGCGACGGGTCGGTTACCGTGCGCTTCGGCGGCGATGGGAGCCTGCCGAACACCCTCCCCCTCACCGAGGGCTGGAACTACCTCGTGCGAATGTACCGCCCGCGCCCCGAGATCCTCGACGGCACCTGGAAGTTCCCGCAGCTCGAACCGGTCTCCTAACGCGACCGAGTGATGCGTCACCCCGATGACGCATCCGTTGAGCGGCATCAGGATCGGCCACCGAGTCGGCCGAGATGCCGCGGCACAGGCGCCGTGACCACGCAGCTCCTGTCTTCAGCTTCGTACTATTCGACAGTGTTCAGTCTTCGGTTGATGCTTTCCTAAGGGACCCGGTGTTTCTCGCGGTCGGTCTTACCGTCGACCTGCTGGCGCTGGACGCACGCGCGGCTCTCGGGGCGTGGAATACCCGAACCGCCCCTGATCAGGCGGATAGCAGGCTCTGCCATGCGAACTGAAGTGATTGTGGGATACCCCGACGCCGGGGTTCGTACGGTCGCCGATCGCGAGTGGGTCGCGCGCGCGATCAACGTACTGCTTACGCCCTCCGCGCGCTGGAGGATGCGGATCGAGCGCTCGCTCGGACAAGGATCCAGGAACCTACCGAGCCGCTGCCAACGCTTTGGTCAAGCGCGTAGCTCCTCAGGTGGCCCAGGTCATTTTGGCGGAAGGGCTCGCACGCGGTTGCTGCGCGGCTTGTGTTCGAGTTCAACCATGCCGAGTTCCTCGAGTAGAGGGGGCAGGTACATCCCGAAGCGGCCCCGGTAGCCCTTCCGGGTCCCGTACCACCCGCCGACGGGGTTGGCGTCGGAGCGCCCCCATGCTTCGACGGTGCCGTCGGCGGCGGGTTTCTGTTCGTCGGCGGCGCCGAGCGGAACCCAGTCGCCCTGCTCCACCAACCAGGTGTGGAGGTCGTCGATCGCCCGCGCCTGGTACGTCAGGCGGGTGCTGCCTACCTGGCACACCAGTTCGTCGCCATCGCGGTACATGGTGTACTCCGAGGTGCCCGGCGCTGTGCGTAGCTCCCACGGGTCCGTGCTCGTTCCTGCTGCCATGGCTTCTCCCTCGGGGGCCGTTTGACCCCAGTGTGGCGGTGGCGGGGGTCGCCGTAAAGACTGCCGGCTGGCGCGCGCCCGCCGTCCCTGCTCCCACCGACTGGGGTCTGCGCTACCCGCGGGGTCGAGTTGAATGAGTAGCTCTTCGTTGCCATCCGCGATGGTCGCGAAGTCGCGTTGCAGCACGCGGCCGGTGAAGTCGATGCTCGGCAGGGTGACGGTGTCGCCCCTGTCCGGCACGGTCTCCAGCTCGACGCGGAGCAGTTCGCCGCGGCCAGTGGCCCAATAACACACCTGAATACCCACGAGGATGCCCCCGATGCTCTACTGCGATGCTACCGAGGCGCGGGGTGCAACGCACCGAGATCTGCCGAGAGAGGCAGTGGCGTCACTTGCCCTTCTTCTCCTGATGAGCCGCGTCGCGTGCGGCCTTCTCAGCTGCGCGTTGGTCGACCTCGGCCTGTTTCTCCGCGTCCCGCTGCGCGGCCTCCGCCTGCTTGTCAGCCTCTCGCTCGGCCTTCGACGAGGTGCCGCCTGCGGGCTGGTCATCCTTCGCTGGTCCGGGCGACGGCGGGGGCGCGTTGACGCCGGCCGGTGACGACGTGTCGACAGTCGCGAGCTCTCCGGTGGTGGAGCCCGTGCTGGTGTCCTCCACCAGTGGTTGGACCGAGACGGGGGCGACCGGTTCCGGATTGTTGGAACCGGTCGAAACGAAGGGAAGGCACACCAGTGCCGCCGTGAGCGCGGCCGCGAGTGCGCCGGCGCCGACCCAAGCTCGTTGTCCGGGGTGGCGGCGCTGTCGATGCGCCGCGGGGACCGGGTGGGGTGCGTGCCCACGGGTGTGGACGGGCACGATCCTGGGGGCCACCGGTGTGGGGAGCGGCGCGGTCATCGCGGGCCTGGTGGTCGTGGCGGGCAGCGTAGGGGCGATGCGGGCGACCTCGAGCGCGGTCGGGCGTGCGGCTGGGTCAGACGCCGTCATCCGGGTGAGCAGCTCGGCCCAGGCCGCGTCGATGTCCTCGGGTATCGCGGGAGGCTCCATGAGACGGGCCATGACCTCTCCGAGTCCGGAGGCGTGGCTGAATGCGCGCTTGCCGGTGAGGGCTTCCAGTAGCACCAAGCCGAGGGCATAGATGTCAGACGCGGGACAGCTGGCCTCGCCTCGGACCTGCTCCGGCGCAAGGTAAGCCGCGGTTCCGAGCACCGTCCCGGGGGTGGTGACCGAGGTCGCGTCGGCGAGCTGAGCGAGCCCGAAGTCGGCGAGCTTCACGAGGAAGCAATCCGCCGGGGACAGCGATGGAGCCAGGAGGATGTTCGACGGCTTTACGTCGCGGTGCACCAGCCCCGCGGCGTGGACCGCGTTGAGCCCGGATGCGAGCTGGCCGGCCAGCCGTGCCACCTGCAGCGTCGACAATGGCCCGGCCCGGAGCAGCCGGGAGAGGGTGGGTCCGTCGACATATTCCATCACCAGGTAGCGGGGACCCTCGGGTGAGAGGTTCGCCTCCAGCAGCGTCACCAGCGACGGATCATTCAGCCGGGCCAGCGCACTGACCTCACGCTGCGCGCGCACGGGGGATGCGAGCACCTCGGCGTCGTCCTTGAGCAGTTTGACGGCCACGGTTCGGCCGAGAATGATGTCCTCGGCCCGGTACACCTCGGCCATGCCGCCTTCGCCAACACGCTCGTGAAGCTGATAGCGGCCATCCAGCAGCGCGACAGTCTCGTGTTGTTCGATCAGGTGTGTCACGCTGATGTCCTCCCCGCCGCATCCGCGGCAACACTGGCGTTCGACTCCGCACAAGCTACCTGCGGCAAGGCAGCCGAAACACAGGGTTGACAGGTGGGCATCAGTAGTTCCTTCGAACGCGACTACCTCCGGCGCGCGTGCGGGACCGTTTCCGGGTGGGGGCGAAGGCGTACCCTCGAAATATGCCCGAGGTGGTGGTCGGCGGGGTGTGCATCGCCTACCGGCGGCGCGGGAGCGGGGCGCCACTGGTTCTCTTTCACGGAGCGTTCGAAGACTCTCGGGTCTGGGATCAGGAACTCGAGCGACTCAGCCCGCACATCGACGTGATCGCGTGGGATGCGCCCGGGTGCGGTGCATCCGATGATGTACCCAACGGGTGGGTCGACGCGGACTGGGCCGACGCAGCATCCGGGTTCATCACGGCCCTGGGACTACGGAGCCCCGCAGTCGCGGGCTTCTCGCTCGGATCGATCATCGCGCTACTCCTCGCCCGGGACCATCCCCACTCGGCGGGTCGGCTGGTCCTCGTCGGCGCCTACGCGGGCTGGGGCGGATCCCTCGCCCCCGACGCGCTGGCAGAGCGCATCGCGGCGGTGCGGTTCACGATGGAGCACCCGGCCGAAGACTGGGCGGACGGGTTCCTCGATTCCGTCTTCGCGCCCAATGCCGACCCGGAGCGCCGCGCCCACACCCGCCGTCTCCTCGACGACTGGCGACCGGCCACGACGGCGGCCATGCTCCCCGTGATGGCGCAAGATCTCCGTCCGGGTCTGCCGGCAATCCGAACGCCGACCGTCATCGTGCGTGGCACCGACGACGCCCGCAGCCCTCGCAACGCCTCACTGGAGTTGTGCGAACTTCTTCCTCACGCCAGCCTGGTGGAGATCGCCGGGGCCGGGCACGACTGCACCGGACCAGAGCTCGACGCCGTACTGGTCGCTGCATCACGCGAAGCGCGCGCCCACGCCGAGCCGCCCACCAGGTGACAAGGTCCAACCGACCAGAATCGGCGCCGCGCCGAGCGTGGGTGGATCCTCACCGACCGCGCAGATCGCGGATGATGTCCGCTCCCTGCACCCCCTACCCGGGCACATTAGTGACCGCGAAACACAATCGGCCCGCTGAGGGATCTGCTGCGCGCTTGCGAGGCTCCAAATCAGCTAGATCAGAGCTGTCCTTAGCTCCGGCAACCAGCCCACTAGCGGTCAGTGGCGGCGCAGTGCCCAAAAGTGAGCGGTTGCTAAGCGCAGCGTGGAGCGCAGCGGAGAGCGGAGTCTGCAAAGAGCGAACGCATGGGCACGGAGCCGTTGATGACCGCTACGCTATCTGCGGTCGGGGCGAAGTGCCGCGTTGCTGCACCATGGTGCGCGGGGACTATCGCGACAAGCCGATTCCCGAGCCCGGGGCGACGAACGGCCCAGCCATCGCGGCCTCGTGCCGCGACCGCGCCGCACGCCGCAGTTCCGCGTCTGCCGCTCGGACGGCGTCCTGCATGGTGAGCTCGGTGCCGCCGCGGAGCATGCTGGCGGCGACTTTCGCCTGCGCCGCGCGGTCTGTCGAGGCAACCGCGACCACCTCGTTGTGTAGCCGGCCTCGGGTGAGGCCGACGTAGAGCCCGGCAGCGTCCACGTCAGGGCCGACGAAGGAAGCATCCACTGTCTCTCCTTGAATGCCGTGAACCGTCGACGCATACGCGAGCTGCAGATGCTCGAGCACGTAGTCCTTGGTGACCTGGCGCAGCTCGCCGCTGTCGTTGGCGGAGACGAGCATGATGGTGTGCTCGCGGATGCTGCTCACCACCCACAGCGCACGATTCTCGACTCCGGTGCGTGGGTCGTTGCGGCGGGTCTGCACGGTGTCGCCGATCAGGATGCGCTGCTCCCCCATCCCCACGACCATGACCGTGGCATCAAGCTCGCCACGGTCGACCCGATGCTGCTGGATCGCATCGTTGATGGCGTTCGCCTCGCCGTTCGTCGCCGTCACGAGGGCGATGCGCTTGCCCCGTGCGTGCCAAGCGAAGTAGGCGTCGATCATGTGTTCACGCGCGGCATCGAGGTGGTCGACCCGTGCAATGTGCCCATTCTTCGCCAGCTCGTCGGCCACTGCGGAGGCGTGCTGGGCGTCGCCCGGGTCTCGCAGGCGAAGAGTGAGCGCCCCATACCCCGGGTCACGGAATCGGTGCACCGTGTCGAGTTCAACGGCAGCGCCTGCGAGGCGAACAGCAGCGGCCATCGCACCGATGTGTCCGACGGGAAGCGCCTGGTGCGGGTCGCCGACCATTGCGACGCCGACGCCGTGTTCGTGGGCGAGTTCGGCAAGGGCGTTCGCTGTCTGAAGATCGAGCATCCCGGCTTCATCGACCACGATCCGGTCACGCGGTCGCAACGGGTACGCGCTCGGGCCCGTGTAGATCACCCCGGTTTCGGTGTCGACCTCGCCGACAGAGAGTCGTCCCCACGAGTGCGCTCCCGCGGCGTCCGTTCCCCATCGGTAGCCGTGATCGGCGAGCAGTGAGTGGATGCTGGTCGCCGGGGCACCGACCTCGCGAGCAGCGACGGACGCGGCCTTTCGGGTGGGTGCGACCACGATCATGCGACGGCGTTGATCTAGCAGGGCGCCGAACCCTATCCGCAACATCGTGGTTTTCCCTGCACCTGCGGGACCGGTGACGGCCACGAGCCCGTGCGTGCCAGCGATGGCGGATGCCGCGGCCAGCTGCGAGGCATCCAGCTCGTCGAATCCGTCGATCGTGACGGCACCTCGATGCAGTTCGTTCGCGATCAACGCGCGTCCAGGGGTAGCAAGGCGGTCGAGCCGCTGCGACAAGACGACCTTTGACCGCATCGTCTCCGTCGCCATGAGATTCTTCACGTGAGCGGGTGCATCAGCGTCGCCGCTCAACCGCATGCAGTCGCGAAGTGCTCGCCCCGCGAGTGTGGCGATCAGCTCATCCAGTCCGTCGCGCTGACTCACAACGCCTGAGCGGGAGAGAGCCCGGATCGCGCCGGCACGCAGGTCGAATGCGCTGAAGCGCCCGCCCGAAGTGGTGGAGCGCGTGTCGGCGTCGACGACCGCCATGGCCGCGAGCAAGTCGACGTCGATCTCGTCGAGCGGGGTCGACCTGTTCGCGACCGCGGGGCGTTCATGAACAAGTTCGGGATCGATCGCGGCGATCTCGTCGCGGACCATCCCCTCCCAGGACTCCTCATCAAGGTTCCCCGGCTTGTTCGGGCGTGACACCGCCCACGCCCGCCGGTCGATCTGCTTCATCACCTCGGCGCTCGGAATGGCACCGCCGTGCGCCGCCGACCATTCGGCGATGAGGGGTGCCCGGTTGGCTTCGATCTGCGCGGACCGGCGAGACAGCGGGCGCACCGCGGCGGACAGTTCGGCGATCTCGCCGGCCTCGTTGACGGTGTACCCGTGACGGGCCAGCGCCGCGAGCCACTCCGGGTCAGTGCGGGCGGCGAGCTCACCCTCAGCGTTGATGACGGTGTGGAGTTTCATCGCGACGCGCGAGTCGAGATTCGACCACCTCCCATCCGCGCCGAGCACCTTCACGTTGAGCCAGAGATGCCGGTGGATGTGCGGGTCGAGTGCGCGCGAGCGTCGGTGCGACAGTTCGACGACCTCGAGGCGTGTGATGTCCTCGCGAACGAGGCCGTCGTGCCCGCGGCGGACGTTGAGCTCCCGCTGCCAGGTGAGGAGGGTGCGGTTCCGTAGGCGATCCTGGAGCGCTTCGAGCTCCGTGGCCAGATCCGAGTGGATCAGCGCGGCGATGCTGAACGACTTCGGGTGGTTGAGGGTCGCGTCGAGCACGAGGTCGGCATCGGGGCTCAGCCGTGCGCGACCTCGCTCCTCCCCCGTGACCGGATCGTGGCCGGTGAGCCACACGCGTAGTCCGCCGGCGGTGAGTTCGTCAGTGGTGATGACGCCGTCCGAGACGATGAATCGAGAAACACTCGAATCGGACGCGGCGCTATATCCGTCGAGTGCATCCACGCCGCTGGCGCGGTTGAGGTGTGCGTCGCACGTACCCTCGAGCGCGTACGCGATCGCGTGTCGCACGCCGCGGGAGTCAGCTCCCCTCTTCCAGCGCTCCAGCCCACCTCTCATGGCGCCACAGTACGGCCGGATCTAGCTGTTATCCAGGTCTTTTTGCCCGTTGTAGCAACGTGTAGCCTGATGCTGATTTAGGCGCTCGATCCGATAGCCCCATCGCGTGATGCCTGCGTGCATCGTCGGATCGGTGGCCGTACTTCCCCCGTTCCGACGATGCCGACCAGGGTACGAGATGGACCGCCGCCTGGCGGCAGTAGCGGCGACCCTCCGAGCTTTCATCTATCGAGTTGCGGAAACGTGCCCTGAGCCAGTCCGAGCGCCTTCATGTCGTCGCACAGCCAGTTGGCTGCAAGCTCGCTCGCGGGTCGAGGATGGTTCGTACGGTTCGCGATCGAGTCAGTCACTCCGCCGGGCCGTGAAAAGGGACCGGCGTGGACAAATGGTGACTGTCGGTCTCGGACCAGCGCATGAATCCAACTCCTCTTCCGGTCGTCAGCGGACCGCGTTATCAGCGCCCGTCCATTCGCGGCGATCTTGGCGTCATCGCCGAATCGCGCTGCAATTTCGGAAAGCTGCGAGATGGGAACTCGAGCTGTGGTGATTCCCGGAGCGCGAGCACCAAACGACGTTCCCGACTTGTATGACAGATCACCTACGACGCCGAACTCGCCGTCGGCGCTGGCACCCATCGACCACGAGAAGCTAGCGAAGACCGACGAGACTGCTTCGTCATAGGCGACGCAGGCCTGCCCATACGCCTCGGCGTAGAACGCTTGCATCTGAGCATCCGAGTACAGACCCCATACCCACCCCGTCGATTGCGCAGGATCTACGTCGGGCGCGGGTAAAGGGCGGCGCAATTCCTCCAAGTCGAGCTCCGAAAGCCAGTCCATCAGATCCACGATGAGTTGGCCCGGGATCACGCTTCGCCCAGTTTGATACGCAGCAGAGCGTGGATTGTCGACGACGGAGAGGAACCGACCAGCGGCCGCGCGGATTTCCGTCACCGGAATCGGATTGAACATCATCGTCGGCTTGCTTCCGAGCTGTCGCGCAGCCGCATACATCGACTCCACATGCCAGATCCCGAAGCGCGGTCCAAGCTTCGGGTGCGTCTCGAGGATCTTGATCGTTTGACCAGCAAACCGCTCTTGGACGATCCGCCATGGCCATTCCCCACCCTCTGGGATCGGTCCCGATCGATCAGGAAGCCATTCAGTCCGATCGACCCCAGTCTGCAGCGGGTGCACGCTCGACGGCAGGTCCACCACCTCATCATCGGCAGCGGCCTTGAGCCACCAACCAAGCGTCAAAATGGACCCTCTAGCGCGGACCCCCAGGACGATCGGCTGAGTAGACGAGCGAACCGGAAAGTAGAGCGGGGCGAGTTCCCCGATGGCGTCGATACAAGCCCGCGTCGCCCGCAGCACGCGAACCCCAGCTTGCGATTCGTCGATGGCAGTCTCGGAACGCCAATCATGCCCCTCTGCGATCCGGGCAATCACCCACGCGGCTGCGCCCGGATTCCCCGCGAAGCAGGCGGCCAGGATGCTGTCGACCTGTTCATCGTCGGCAGCGAGGCAAGCTACCGCGATCGCCCAACGCCATCGGTCGAACAGGAGCGGGTCTCCACTCAACTGCCTCACGCGAAGGGGTTGCTCCAAAAGGGATTGCGCGGCAAACCACTGCTGGAAAATCGGGAGAGAGAACTCAACTACGCCCGAGGGGCGGGCACGAACGAGTGTGGTCTCGCGCGCTAAGGCACGGGTCCGGAAGTCGAGTCCGTCGGCTTGCCCGCCGCTATCTGTGAGATTTTCACCTAGCTGCCTCAGTGCCAAGTACCGAGAAGCATCGGTCACCGCCAGCGCGCTGGTCGGCGCGTCCGCCAGAGCCCGCTCCACGAGGAGCCGGATCAACTCTGCTTGTCCGGTGGGCAGCCGTCCCGCCTTCATGGAGACACCGACGGCGAGGGCGAAGAAAGGGCGCGAGATCGTGTCCAACAAGATGGGGTCCCATGACCAGGTCGAGGGTTCAGTTCCGGCGACGGCGGTAATAAGGCGAATGGCCTCCTCAGTGGTCAAGCCTGGCCAGTCGACGACGATCGAATCGGCCGCGATGACACCGGGCCGACAGGTGAGAAGAAACGAGCAACGGGGACTAGCTGTGGCGACGACCTTGGCTTGATCGACTAGACGAACGGCTCTCTCGCCATCGACCTCGTCGAGCCCATCGATGACGACTGCGACTCCTGACGTCCGGATTAGATCCCGGTCCGCGATGGCCGCAAGCACCTCCTCCAGCGAGCGACCAGTGAGTTCTGCCGCGTCAACCCACACGGGCTGCGGGCTATCAGGCTGCCCGTCGAACACATCAATTTGAGCTAGGTGCCAGGCTTCGGCGACCTCAGACTTGCCGGCACCAAACGGCGCCACAAGGACACGCACCTCGCCCGACGGCACTTGCGGCAGCCGACCGGAAATTCCACTCAGCGATTCGTCGAGAGCATCGACATCTGTGTTGAATGCCGACAGCCGAACCGCCCTTCTCGCAACCGAATACCGGCGCAGAAGAGCGGCCGCATCCTGCCTCGAAAGGCCAGCGAGTGAACGGTGATCTACCATCAGCCGTGCGACCAGCGCCGAGTGGCGAGAACTGCTCCACGACGCCTGCAGGATCCTCGCCTCAGGGTCTGGTGAAAGCGCCAGCACTGAGTCGTAAACCGATTCGACGATTGCGACCGACTTCGACAGGCGATCGCGTTGAACCGCCCACTCGAAATAGACGCTAAGTGTGGTGTCCAGATCCCGGGCGAGGCGAACACCGGTCTCCTCGATCGGTTGTTTGAGCTCGACCTCGGCGACCCGTCGCAACCAGTGCCGAAAAGCCCGGCCCGGGAGGGCGATCCCCGTCTTCTTTCGTACCGCCCGCTGAACCTGGTACCGGAATAGAAGCGAGTGCGCTAGCTTCGCCGCCAGACGTGAGAGCAGCGGGCTTGCAGCCTTACCCGCCGTCGACAGAATCTCAGGTCCGACCATCCTTCGTAACCTCCGGGCGAAATCAGTCCCGAGCGCGACTACTCGGATGTCCGAATCGAAATCTATCGGGCGCTAGGAGTCGATCCCCCGCCGACACATCGTTCGTCTTGATCAGATGGCGTCGTCCGAGATTGCCTCAGTCGCCTGGCGGTCGGGCAAAACGTCTCCGACTTGAACCCGCAAAGAGACTCAGACTCCCCGTTCCAGCACTCCGGCCAGCATCCACACCGACGCGAAACCTGCGGGAACTTTGCGGGTCTCACGCTCCTCGCCCGGCGCTCGACTTTTGTTCTACCGTTCGTGAACGACTGCACACGCCTGCATGTAGCCACAAGACGCGCCCAGGTTGTCGGCACCGGCCCGCGCCGGGCCGGCACCCGGCGCTACCCTGGCTCCGAGGTGAGCCATGGGAAGCATCACGGCGTACGAGATCGAGGCGGGACGGCGCTACCGTGTCCGCTGGCGCAACGACCAGCAGAAGCAGGTCGAGAAGAAGGGCTTCCGCACCAAGAGGGACGCGGAGCTGTACCTCGCGCACAGCGAAGTCTCGAGATCAAACGGCTCTTACACAGATCCCGGCGAGGCGCGCATCACAGTGGGCGCGCTCGGCGTCGAGTGGCTCCGAAACAAGGAGCACGCGCTCAAACCTTCATCGTTCAGTTCGCTGAAGACGTCGTGGAGGGTCTACGTCTTCCCGCGCTGGGGCGACGTCCGCATCGGCGACATCCGGGCCTCGCACGTCGAGCAGTGGATCCGCGAGCTTTCCGAGGGAACGGCCACGACGAAGCGCACCAAGAGTGAGAAGGCCGGCGCGAACCCGCGTTCTGCCAGTGTCGTCTACCGAGCCTTGGGCGTTCTCGCGGGCATCCTCGACACCGCCGTGCGCGACGGACGCATCCCCCGCAATGTCGCCCGCGGAGCCCAGAATCTCCCGCCGAAGCAGTCGCAGAAACCGCGTCGCTACCTCACGCACGCCGAAGTTGTCCGGCTGGCCGAGTCGACAAACAACGACACTCACAAGACCCTTATCCTCGTGCTCGCTTACTGCGGACTCCGCTGGAGCGAGGCGATCGGCATGCACGTCAGCGACATCATCTTTCCGAGACATCGCATCCAGGTTCAGCGCGCCGCTGTCGAAGTCGAGGGCAAGATCGTGCTCGGCACCCCAAAGAACTGGGAACGCCGGCTCGTCCCCTTCCCTGCCTTCCTCGAAGGACCGCTCAAGCAGCTGTGCCGCGGTAAGCGCCCCGACGACCTCGTCTTCACCGACCTCGAGGGCAGGCACCTGCGCCGGGCCAAGACCCAATACGGCGTGAGTTCATGGTTCACGACTGCGCTCGATCTCGCCGACATCGAGCGGCTGACGCCGCACGACCTGCGTCACACAGCCGCGAGCCTCGCGATCTCGTCGGGCGCGAACGTCAAGGCCGTGCAGCGGATGCTCGGGCACAAGTCGGCTGCGATGACCCTCGACACGTACGCCGATCTGTTCGACGACGACCTCGCCGACGTCGCCGAGCGGATGAA
Source organism: Microbacterium sp. ZW T2_14 (assembly GCF_044987405.1). Taxonomy (NCBI): domain Bacteria; kingdom Bacillati; phylum Actinomycetota; class Actinomycetes; order Micrococcales; family Microbacteriaceae; genus Microbacterium; species Microbacterium sp. ZW T2_14. The sequence goes on from NZ_JBJDRK010000003.1 coordinate 128,536, forward strand.
TCAAGGCGGGTTGAACGCGGATGTCGGGCGCCTCTGGGCGAGCTGATCGCGTTTCTTTTCGCTTCGCTCGCTCAACGGCCGACTCGCGCTAGCACGCGCGCGCCGGCCCGAAATCGACGTCTAGCGGCTTTCGGACACGCATTTCGACCTATATGCACCAAACGTTTGTGGGCGATTTGTGGGCGATTGGGTTGCGAGGGATCGCACCAACAACGAACGAAGGCCCCAACAACCGCGTGATTACGCGGCTCTCAGGGCCTTGTTCGGTGACAGCGGGTGGTGGAGATGGGGGGAATCGAACCCCCGTCCATCGCTGAGTAACTGCGGTTTCTCCGGGCGCAGTCTGTGAAAGCGTTCTACTCGGCTCCGACCTTTGTCACAGACACCTAAGTCGACGAGCCCATCCTGATAAGAGTCCCGCGTGACGCTCAGGCGACGTCACGCAGCAAGATCCCTAGATGACGCCAATACCCGTGACGGGATCAGTCACGGATTGACGGCGTCGGGCTCGCTGCTCAGGCAGCGAGGGCGAACGCGGACTGCTTCTTTTCGGCAGTTATTGGTTTGCAAGGAGCGTTTACGAGATAACCCTGCATCCTCGGCCCGCTTCACGCAGATTCGCAGGCGATGTCGAAACCGATCATCCCCGTGTCCTCGAATCGAGGTGGTTCCTTCTCGCGAAGGGCCGCTGTCACACTGTGGAGTTGCCAACACTCGGGCGCCGAAGCACCCGAGCACATCAGGATACAACGGATGCCGCGCCCCCGCCATTCCCGGCGGCCGACGCGGGTCCGCCGCCGGGTCCAGGGCACCGGCGACACGGGCGCCGCGTCCGTTTCGGCGCGGGCCGGTTGCGGCATCCGCTGTCGCATGTCAAGGCCCGTGCCGGACCTCGCGCGGGATGGTCGGCTGGTGCGACACACACCGAAGGAGTGAGACGACATGTCGCAGAACAGCCCCCAACAGCGCGCCAAGCAGCCCCGTTCGGCTCTCGCCGGACCATATGGACACCCCTTCCACCCCATACTGGTCACGATCCCGATCGGCGCGTGGGTGGCGAGCCTCGTGTTCGACATCATCGGCCTGGTCTCCGACGACCCGGCGCCGTATGTGCAGGGCGCGTGGATCCTCATCGTCATCGGCCTCATCGGCGCCGTGCTGGCCGCGATCTGGGGCTTCCTCGATTTCTCGCAGCTCGCCCGGGGCACCGCCGCCCGGCGGACGGCGACGATCCATATGGTGCTCAATCTCAGCGTCACGGTGCTCTTCGTCATCAACCTCCTCGTGCGACTGTCGGCCGATGACCACGACGAGGTCAGCATCATCGGGTTCATCCTCAGCATCGTGGGTCTCGCGGCGCTCGGCGTGTCGGGGTGGCTCGGCGGCAAGCTCGCGTACCACTACGGCGTGCGCGTCGCCGACGAGCGGACGCAGCTCGACGGCTTCCACTGAATCGTCCGGGGTCGTGGACTGACGCCGCACCGCCGGGCGGCCCGCGAGTCCCGTCCGCTAAGCGGCGGATGGACGACGCCGCCGCGCCAATGCCATCGTCAGCAACCCCGCGGAGATCGCTGAGATCGCCAGAGGAATCCGGCGCGATCGCCAGCCACCGGTGACGGGACTCGCAGACGACGGCGCATCGAACACCGTTCCCGTGGTCACGTCGGCGCCTTCGCCCCGCAGCTCGACGCTGTCCATCAACAACCCCGCGATCCCGTCGTACACCGGCGCCGCGAAGCGATGGACCGGGAGTACGAGCGTCTGCGCTCGACCGACGAATGCCGCATGGCGCCGACGATGCGGCGCTCGCACGATCGCCCGGGCCACACGCCTGGGAGACGACGCCGGGGGCAGCGGGTGCACATGCCGCGTGGTGACGTTCGCGGCGTGCTGGTCGATGGGTGTGTCGATCGTCCCGGGCAGAATCACGCGAACACGGATGCCGGTGCCACGGAGTTCTTGCCGCAGTGATTCGGCGAATCCGAGCAGCCCCCATTTGCTCGTGACGTAGGGCGAGATGGCCGGCGACCCGACGCGCGAGTAGAGCGACCCGACCATGACGAGCGTGCCGGAGCCCTGACGCCGGAAGTACGGAAGCACCGCGCGAGCCCCGTGCACCTGCCCCATGAGGTTCGTCTCGACGACCTGACGGAACACCTTCGACGGCAGGCGCTCGAAGGCCCCGTAGGCGAAGACGCCGGCGTTGCCGACCCAGACATCGATCCGGCCGTACTCGTTGTGGGCCGCGGCGGCGAGGGCACGCACCTCACCCTCGTGGCTGACGTCCGCGGGAACGACGAGCGCGTCAACGCCGAGCGCTCGGCACTCCTCGGCGACGGCAGCGAGGGCGGCCTCGCTGCGCGATGCGAGCACCAGGCGAGCACCCTTCTTGGCATACAGCCGCGCGGTCTCGCGGCCGATCCCGCTCGACGCACCCGTGATGACCACGACGGGTCCGGCTGTACGGCTCATGGCGCTACGGATGACGGCCGGCCGGGCATGTGGAGGTCGCCGGGATCGACGTCGACGTCTCCGGCATCATCCGGGCACCGGTGCCGGGCACGGCGCGCACCTGGCCGGGGTCGATGTCCGGATCCACGGTGTCGGGCAACGGATCGGCCTGCTTCGCCTGCGTCTCGCTCTCGCTCGCCGGGCTGTAGCTCATGTCCTTGCGCAACGACTCCTGCTCCGACAGCGGGCGGCGGCGCGACTCGTCGGAGCCTGAGGACGCGGCATCCGGATTCTCGTGTTGAGGGTCCATGGAGCGACCGTAGGCGGCCTCGGTTACGGCGGTCCTCCCCCTTGACATCGCCGCGGCGCGAGTCCTCCGCCGTGTCAGGGCGTGCCGGCGGTGCGCGGCGACAGGTCGGGAAGGGTTCGGGTGCCGAACTGATGACGCAGAGCGCTGAGTGCGGCGAACCATCCCGGCAGGCCGGTGACCCCGGGTCCTGGGGCTGCGGATGCGGAAGCGAGGTACACGCCGGGAATCCCCGTGCGCCACGGATCGGGGCTCAGGACGGGACGACCGACCAGCTGCAGGAAGTCGGGAGCCCCGGCCGCGATGTCGCCGCCCGGATAGTTGGGGTTGTGACGCTCGACCTCACGTGCCGTGCGCGAGCTCGTGGCGAGGATCGTGTCGCGGAAGCCCGGAGCGAACCGCTCGATCTGCGCGGTGACCGCCTCACGGCGATCGACGTCGCTGCCCGCCGGCACGTGCGTGTACGTCCACAGGGTATGCATGCCGGCGGGTGCCCGAGTGGAGTCGAACAGCGAGGGCTGCGACACCAGCACGTAGGGGCGGTCGGGCAGGCGCCCGCGGTTGACCTGGTTCTCGGCATCCGCCACCTCCGCGCGCGTTCCGCCGACGTGCACGGTGCCGGCGCGGCGGAGCTCGGCATGGGTCCACGGCACCGGGTCGCTGAGTGCGAAATCGACCTTCGCCACCCCGTCGCCGTACCGGAACCGCTGGAGCGCGCGGCGGTAACCGGCAGGCATCGCGTCGCCCGCCAGCCGGATCAGCGCCTTGGGCGTGACATCGAGCAGCGTCGCCGTGGCGGCAGGCAGTGCCTCGAGCGCGGTCACTTCATGATCGAGGACGAGCTCGCCGCCGTGAGCCCGCAGATCGTCGACCATCGCGTCGATGATCGCCTGGCTGCCCCCGATGGGGATGGGCCAGCCGCGGGCATGCGCATACGCGGTGAGCGCCAGCCCGGCACCCGCGGCGGCGACACTCGGCTGCCGCAGGATCGTATGGGCGGCGACGCCCGTGAGCATCGCCGGGGCGACGTCCCCCCGGAAGCGCAGGTTCCACGCAGGACTGCCCTGTTCGAGCGCGCGCAGGCCGAACGACAGCGCGGTAGGGATGTCGGTGGGTACCCGCACCAGCGACGAACCAGTGAACTCCGCGACCCTCGTCGACCGTTCGACCAGCGGACGCAGCAATTGGGCGTAGGCGATCGCGTCCGGCCCGAGCGCCTCGGCCGTGCGCCCGAGATCGCGGTACGCGACGCCGGCATGGCGTTCGTCGAGCGGATGCGCGAAGGACACCTCCGGGGTGACGAACTCCACGCGCTGCCGCAGACCGAACTCGCGGAAGAAGCGCGACTCGAACGCCATCGGATGCACGGCCGAGCACACATCGTGCTGAAACCCGGGCAGCGTCAGTTCACGTGTGGCCGCACCGCCGCCCGGCCGGTCGTCGCGTTCGTACACCCGCACACGCAGTCCTGCGCGAGCGAGGGTGACCGCGGCGGCGGTGCGGCCACACGTGAACTGACGCTGCCCGGGTTTCAGCACGATGTGTGCT